>NZ_JAZDRM010000030.1:0-56049 GCF_047501495.1 Ancylobacter sp. G4_0304
CCCCCGGCCCCGCCCAAGAGCGATCCGGCGCCGGCCAAGCCGCCGGTTGCCGAGGCCGTGAAAGCCGCAGGCGAAGCCGATTCCAACGGCCCGGCCAAGCCGAACTGAGGAGCGAACCATGCTTGCCGACAAGGATCGCATCTTCACCAACATCTACGGCTATGAAGACTTCGGTCTTCAGGGCGCGCTGAAGCGCGGCTCGTGGGACGGCACCAAGACCATTCTGGAAGCCGGCCGCGACTGGATCATCGACCAGATGAAGGCGTCCGGCCTTCGCGGGCGCGGCGGGGCGGGCTTCCCCACCGGCCTGAAATGGTCGTTCATGCCCAAGAACAATGACGGCCGTCCGCACTATCTGGTCGTCAACGCCGACGAATCTGAGCCCGGCACCTGCAAGGACCGCGAAATCCTGCGCCACGACCCGCACCATCTGGTCGAGGGCTGCCTGATCGCCGGCTTCGCCATGGGCGCGCATGCCGCCTACATCTATGTGCGCGGCGAGTTCATCCTGGAGCGCGAGCACCTGCAGGCGGCGGTCGACCAGGCCTATGAGGCCCGGCTGATCGGCAAGAACAATATCCATGGCTGGGACTTCGACATCATCGTCCACCATGGCGCCGGCGCCTATATCTGCGGCGAAGAGACCGCGCTGATCGAGAGCCTCGAAGGCAAGAAGGGCCAGCCGCGCCTCAAGCCCCCGTTCCCGGCCAATGTCGGCCTTTATGGCTGCCCGACCACCGTGAACAACGTCGAGTCGATCGCGGTTGCGCCGACCATTCTGCGCCGCGGCCCGGCGTGGTTCTCCGGCATCGGCCGCGCGAACAATGTGGGCACCAAGCTCTATGGCATCTCGGGCCATGTGAACACGCCCTGCGTCGTCGAAGAGGCGATGAGCATCCCGTTCAAGGAGCTGATCGAGAAGCATGGCGGCGGCATTCGCGGCGGCTGGGACAATCTCTTGGCGATCATCCCCGGCGGCGCGTCCTGCCCGGTGATCCCGGCCGACCAGTGTGCCGACCTGATCATGGATTTCGACGGCTGCCGCGCGGTGAAGTCCAGCTTCGGCACCGCCGGCGTGCTGGTGATGGACAAGTCCACCGACATCATCCGCGCCATCGCCCGCATCTCCTATTTCTTCCGGCATGAGAGCTGCGGCCAGTGCACGCCGTGCCGCGAGGGCACGGGCTGGATGTGGCGCGTGATGGACCGCATGGCGGAAGGGCGCGCGCAGAAGCGCGAGATCGACCTTCTGCTGCAGGTGACCACCCAGATCGAGGGCCACACCATCTGCGCGCTCGGCGACGCGGCGGCATGGCCCGTGCAGGGGCTGATCCGGCATTTCCGTCCCGAGATCGAAAAGCGGATCGACCAGTATTCGGCGAACCCGCATTCCGATCCCGTCCCCGTCGCGGCGGAGTGAGAGAACATCATGGCCAAGCTCATCGTCGACGACATCGAGGTCGAGGTTCCCGCCGAGTACACGCTGCTTCAGGCGTGCGAGGCGGCGGGCGCGGAAATCCCGCGTTTCTGCTTCCATGAGCGGCTGTCCATCGCCGGCAATTGCCGCATGTGTCTGGTCGAGGTGAAGGGCGGCCCGCCCAAGCCGCAGGCCAGTTGCGCCATGAGTGTGCGCGACCTGCGCCCCGGCCCGAATGGCGAGCCGCCGGTCGTGCTCACCAAGAGCCCGATGGTGAAGAAGGCCCGCGAAGGGGTGATGGAGTTCCTGCTCATCAACCACCCGCTGGACTGCCCGATCTGCGACCAGGGCGGCGAGTGCGACCTGCAGGACCAGGCCATGGCCTATGGCGTCGATACCTCGCGCTATGCGGAGAACAAGCGCGCGGTCGAGGACAAGTATATCGGCCCGCTGGTGAAGACCTCGATGACGCGCTGCATCCAGTGCACGCGCTGCGTCCGCTTCACCACCGAGGTGGCTGGCGTTTCCGAGCTCGGCGCCATCGGCCGCGGCGAGGACATGGAGATCACCACCTATCTTGAGGCGGCGCTGTCCTCCGAATTGCAGGGCAATGTGGTCGACCTGTGCCCGGTTGGCGCGCTCACCCAGCGCCCCTATGCCTATCACGCCCGTCCGTGGGAGCTGGTGAAGACCGAATCCATCGACGTGATGGACGCGGTTGGCTCCAACATCCGCGTCGACACGCGCGGCCGCGAGGTGATGCGCATCCTCCCGCGTCTCAATGAGGACGTGAACGAGGAGTGGATTTCCGACAAGACCCGCTACATCTGGGACGGGCTGAAGACCCAGCGCCTCGACCGCCCCTATGTGCGCGTCGGTGGCCGGCTGAAGGCCGCGTCCTGGCCGGAGGCCTTCGCGGCCATCGCCGCCAAGGTGAAGGGCGTTCCCGGCAATCGCATCGGCGGTCTGGTCGGCGACGTCGCTTCGGTGGAGGAGGCGTTCGCGCTCAAGCAGCTGCTGACCGCGCTCGGCTCGGCCAATATTGACTGCCGGCAGGACGGGGCCAAGCTCGACTCCGCGCTCGGCCGCGCCTCCTATTTGTTCAATGCCAGCATTGCCGGCATCGAGCAGGCCGACGCGCTGCTGATCGTCGGCTCCAACCCGCGCCTTGAGGCGAGCGTGCTCAATGCCCGCATCCGCAAGCGCTGGCTTCAGGGCAACTTCCCGATCGGCCTTGTCGGCGAGCCGGTCGACCTGACCTATGCTTACGATTATCTCGGCGCCGGTCCCGACACGCTGACCGACCTTGCCGGCAACGGCACCTTCGCGGAAACGCTGAAGAAGGCCGAGCGCCCGCTGATCCTGATCGGGCAGGGCGCCTTGTCGCGTCCCGACGGCGCGGCGGTGCTGGCGCTGGCCGCCCGTCTCGCGGTCTCGGTCGGCGCGGTGAAGGAAGGCTGGAACGGTTTCTCGGTGCTGCACACCGCGGCCTCGCGCGTCGGCGCGCTCGATATCGGCGCGGTGCCGGGCGAGGGCGGGATCGATGCGGTCGCGATGACCAATTCGGGCGGTGTCGACGTGCTGTTCGCGCTGGGCGCGGACGAGATCGACATCGCGCCGGGCGCCTTCGTGGTCTATCTCGGCACCCACGGCGATCGCGGCGCCCACCGCGCCGACGTCATCCTGCCGGGCGCGGCCTATACTGAGAAGTCGGGCACCTATGTGAACACGGAAGGCCGGGCGCAGATTGCCAACCGCGCCGCCTTCCCGCCCGGCGAGGCGCGCGAAGACTGGGCGGTGCTGCGCGCGCTGTCCGACGTGCTCGGCCAGCGCCTGCCGTTCGATAATCTCGGCCAGCTCCGCGCCGCGCTCTACGCCGCCCATCCGCACCTCGCTCGCATCGACCATGTGGCGCCGGCGGATGCGAGCGCTCTCGTGGCGCTGGCGGCCAGGGGCGACGTGGCCGATCGCGCGCCGTTCCGCGTGGCGGTGAGCCAGTTCTACCTGACCAATCCGATTGCACGCGCATCTGCCGTGATGGCCGAATGCTCCGCGCTCGCGTCCAGCCGCCTCGCGGCGGCGGCCGAGTGAGGGGAGGGGGAGCATGACCGAAACCACCTGGCTCGACACTCTCATCCACGTCGCGATCATCCTCGCCCAGAGCCTCGGGCTGCTGGTCGGTCTGCTGATCGTGGTCGCCTATGTGCTGCTGGCCGATCGCAAGATCTGGGCGGCGGTGCAGCTGCGCCGCGGCCCGAACGTGGTCGGCCCGTTCGGCCTGTTCCAGTCCTTCGCGGACCTGATCAAGTTCGTGCTCAAGGAGCCGGTGATTCCGGACGGCTCCAACAAGGGCGTGTTCCTGCTCGCCCCGTTCATCACCTGCCTTCTGGCGCTCTCCGCCTGGGCCGTGGTGCCGCTGGCCGATGGCTGGGTGGTCGCCGACATCAATGTCGGCGTGCTGTACATCTTCGCCATTTCCTCGCTCAGCATCTATGGCGTCATCATGGGTGGCTGGGCGTCCAACTCGAAGTACCCGTTCCTGTCGGCGTTGCGCGCGGCGGCGCAGATGGTGTCCTACGAGGTCTCGATCGGCTTTGTGATCGTCACCGTGCTGATGTGCGCGGGCTCGCTGAACCTCTCCGCGATCGTCGAGGCGCAGAACGGCCCCTACGGCATGTTCCAGTGGTACTGGCTGCCGCTGTTCCCGATGTTCGTCATCTTCTTCATCTCGGCGCTGGCCGAGACCAACCGGCCGCCCTTCGATCTCGGCGAAGCGGAGTCGGAGCTGGTGGCGGGCTTCATGGTGGAGTACGGCTCCACCCCGTACATGATGTTCATGCTCGGCGAATACGTGGCGATCATGACCATGTGCGCGCTGACCGCCATCCTGTTCATGGGCGGCTGGCTGCCGCCGTTCCCGATCGCGCCCTTCACCTGGGTGCCGGGCATCATCTGGTTCCTGATCAAGGTCCTCTTGGTGTTCTTCATGTTCGCCATGGTCAAGGCCATGGTCCCGCGCTACCGCTACGACCAGCTCATGCGCCTTGGCTGGAAGGTGTTCCTGCCGATCTCGCTGTTCATGGTGGTGCTGGTGGCTGCGGTGCTGCATTTTTCCGGCATGGCGCCGGGCGCCGGAAGCTGAGCGGAGGATGTCATGAGACTTGACCTTGCTGCGCGCTCACTGCTGCTGACGGAGTTCGTCTCCGCCTTCTTCCTGGCGATGCGCTACTTCTTCAAGCCGAAGGCGACACTGAACTATCCCTTCGAAAAGGGGCCGGTCAGCCCGCGCTTCCGCGGCGAGCATGCGCTGCGCCGCTACCCGAACGGCGAGGAACGCTGCATCGCCTGCAAGCTGTGCGAGGCGATCTGCCCGGCGCAGGCCATCACCATCGAGGCTGGCCCGCGCCGCAACGACGGCACCCGCCGCACCACGCGTTACGACATCGACATGGTGAAGTGCATCTATTGCGGCTTCTGTCAGGAAGCCTGCCCGGTGGACGCCATCGTCGAGGGTCCGAACTTCGAGTTCGCCACGGAAACCCGTGAGGAGCTCTATTACGACAAGGCCAAGCTGCTCGCGAATGGCGACCGCTGGGAACGCGAGATCGCCCGCAATATGGCGCTCGACGCGCCCTATCGCTGAGTGCCGGGGGGAATTTCAAGGTGAACGACGTGACGCGGAAAGCCGCAAAGGCACCCGGCGAAGGCACGGGACATATCGGGGAGAACCGGGCATGACCCTCGCCGCGCTGTTCTTCTACCTGTTCGCGGGCATCGCGGTCGCGTCGGCCTTCATGGTCATCGCCTCGCGCAATCCCGTGCATTCGGTGCTGTTCCTGATCCTCACCTTCGTGAACGCGTCGGGCCTGTTCATCCTGATCGGCGCCGAGTTCCTGGCGATGATCCTGATCGTCGTCTATGTCGGCGCGGTCGCGGTGCTATTCCTGTTCGTCGTGATGATGCTCGACGTCGACTTCGTGGAGCTGCGGCAGGGCTTCCTGCAGTACCTGCCGGTCGGCATGCTGATCGGCCTCGTCTTCCTCGCCGAATTGGTGCTGGTGCTCGGCTCCTGGACCTTCGGCGAGGGCGTGACCGGCGCGGTGATGACCGCAACCTCCGACGTCTCGAACACCGTCCAGATCGGCCGCGTGCTCTATACCGAGTATGTGCTGTTCTTCCAGATGGCGGGCCTGGTGCTGCTGGTGGCGATGATCGGCGCCATCGTGCTGACGCTGCGCCACCGCGAGAACGTGAAGCGCCAGAGCATCCCGGTGCAGAACGCGCGCAACAAGGCCGCGGCGATCGACATCGTCAAGGTGCCGTCGGGCAAGGGGCTGTGACCATGATCGGGCTTCCCCATTACCTCACCGTCGCGGCGATCCTGTTCACGCTGGGCACGCTGGGCATCTTCCTGAACCGGAAGAACGTGATCGTCATCCTCATGTCGGTCGAACTGATCCTGCTCGCCGTGAACATCAACTTCGTGGCGTTCTCGGTCTTCCTCGGCAACATCACCGGGCAGATCTTCGCCCTGTTCGTGCTGACGGTGGCCGCCGCCGAGGCGGCCATCGGCCTCGCGATCCTCGTGGTGTTCTACCGCAATCGCGGGTCGATCGCCGTCGAAGACATCAACACGATGAAGGGCTGAGGAACGTCATTCCATGTTTCAGGCGATCGTCTTCCTTCCCCTTATCGGCTTTCTGGTCGCCGGCTTCTTCGGCCGGGTGATCGGCGCGCGCGCCTCCGAGCTGGTGACCACCAGCCTGCTCGGCGTCTCGGCCGTGCTGGCCTGGATCACCTTCTTCAGCGTGGCGTTCGGCCATGGCGGCGGCACCGTTGAGCTGTTCACCTGGATGGCATCCGGCGGACTCGACGTGAAATGGGCGCTGCGCGTCGACACGCTGACCGCGGTGATGCTCATCCTCGTCACCACGGTCTCGACCCTCGTGCACCTCTATTCCATGGGGTACATGCACGAAGACCCGAGCCGTCCGCGCTTCTTCGCCTATCTGTCGCTGTTCACCTTCGCCATGTTGATGCTGGTGACGAGCGACAACCTCGTCCAGCTGTTCTTCGGCTGGGAAGGCGTGGGCCTCGCCTCCTACCTGCTGATCGGCTTCTGGTATGAGAAGCCGTCCGCCTGCGCTGCGGCGATGAAGGCGTTCATCGTCAACCGCGTCGGCGATTTCGGCTTCGCGCTCGGCATTTTCGCGGTCTACCTGATGACCGGCTCGGTCTCGTTCGAGCAGGTCTTCGCCGCCGCGCCGTCGCTGGCGGACAAGTCGCTGTCCTTCCTCGGCCATGAGTGGCACGCCCCGACCATCATCTGCCTGCTGCTGTTCGTCGGCGCCATGGGCAAGTCGGCCCAGCTCGGCCTGCACACCTGGCTCCCGGACGCGATGGAAGGCCCGACCCCGGTTTCGGCGCTCATTCACGCCGCGACCATGGTCACCGCTGGCGTGTTCATGGTGGCGCGCCTCTCGCCGCTGTTCGAGCTGTCCGAGACGGCGCTCAACGTGGTGATGTTCTTCGGCGCCTCGACCGCGATGTTCGCGGCGACGATCGGCTGCGTGCAGAACGACATCAAGCGCGTCATCGCCTACTCGACCTGCTCGCAGCTCGGCTACATGTTCACCGCGCTCGGCACCGGCGCCTATTCGGTCGGCGTGTTCCACCTGCTGACCCACGGCTTCTTCAAGGCGCTGCTGTTCCTTGCCGCCGGCTCTGTGATCCATGCCATGCACCATGAGCAGGACATGCGGCACATGGGCGGGCTGTGGCGGAGGATTCCGTTCACCTACGGCACCATGATGATCGGCGGCCTCGCGCTGACCGGCTTCCCCTTCACCGCCGGCTACTACTCGAAGGACGCGATCATCGAGACCGCCTTCGTGAGCCATTCGCCGGTGGCAACCTATGCCTGGATCATGACCGTTGCGGCGGCGGCGCTGACTGCGTTCTACACCTGGCGCCAGATGTTCATGACCTTCCACGGTCACCCGCACGACCACCATCACTACGAGCACGCGCATGAATCGCCGCTCACCATGCTGGTGCCGCTCGGCGTGCTGTCCATCGGCGCCCTGTTCGCGGGCATGATCCTCTACCCGTATTTCGTCGGGCATGACGTGGATCACTTCTTCCGCGAGGCGATCTTCATGGGTCCGGAGAACAAGATCCTTGAGGAAATCCACCACATCCCCGGCTGGGCGAAATGGGCGCCGACGGTGATGATGGCGGGCGGCTTCCTGGTCGCCTATTGGATGTACATCGTCAATCCGGCGGTGCCGAAGGCGCTCGCCAAGCAGAACGACGTTCTGTACCGCTTCCTGCTGAACAAGTGGTATTTCGACGAAATCTACGACTTCCTGTTCGTGCGGCCGACGCTTTGGCTGGGCAAGTTCCTCTGGAAGCAGGGCGATATCCGGGTGATCGACGGCTACGGCCCCAACGGGGTCTCGGCCCGGGTGATCGACGCTACCAACCGCGTGGTGCGCATCCAGACCGGCTATCTCTACCACTACGCGTTCGTGATGCTGGTCGGCGTCGCGGCCCTCATCACCTGGTTCATGTTCGGGGGCTCGCACTGAAATGTACGACTGGCCCATTCTTTCCGTCGTCACCTTCCTGCCCCTGGTTGGCGCGCTGCTGATCGTCGTGATGATCCGCGGCGATGACGAGGTGGCTCAGCGCAACACGCGCTGGGTCGCGCTCTGGGCGACGCTGGTCACCTTCCTGATCTCGCTGCTGCTGCTGTTCGGCTTCGAGCCCTCGGCGTCGGGCTTCCAGTTCGTCGAGCACACGCCCTGGCTCGGTGACTTCGCCGCCTACCGCATGGGCGTCGACGGCATTTCGCTGCCCTTCGTGCTGCTCACTACGCTGCTGATGCCGATGTGCATCTTGGCGAGCTGGGAGGCGATCCATGTGCGCGTCAAGGAGTACATGATCTGCTTCCTGGTGCTCGAAACGCTGATGATCGGCACCTTCTCGTCGCTGGACCTGCTGCTGTTCTACATCTTCTTCGAAGGCGGCCTGATCCCGATGTTCCTGATCATCGGCATCTGGGGCGGCAAGCGGCGCATCTACGCGACCTTCAAGTTCTTCCTCTACACGCTGGCCGGTTCGGTGCTGATGATGCTCGCCATCATGGCGATGTACTGGCAGGCGGGCACGACCGATATCGAGGTGCTGCTCAAGCACGGCTTCCCGTCCGGCATGCAGTACTGGCTATGGATAGCGTTCTTCGCCTCCTTCGCGGTGAAGATGCCGATGTGGCCGGTGCACACCTGGCTGCCGGACGCCCATGTCGAGGCGCCGACCGCCGGCTCGGTCATCCTGGCGGGCATCATGCTGAAGATGGGCGGTTACGGCCTGCTGCGCTTCAGCCTGCCGATGTTCCCGGAAGCCTCCGCCTATTTCGCGCCCTTTGTCTTCACGCTCTCGATCATCGCGATCATCTACACCTCCCTGGTCGCGCTGGTGCAGGAGGACATGAAGAAGCTGATCGCCTATTCGTCGGTGGCCCACATGGGCTACGTGACCATGGGCATCTTCACCCTGACCCAGGAAGGCATCCAGGGCGCGGTGTTCCAGATGGTCAGCCACGGCTTCGTTTCGGGTGCGCTGTTCTTGTGCGTGGGTGTGGTCTATGACCGGATGCATACCCGCGAGATCGCGGCCTATGGCGGCCTCGTCAACCGCATGCCGATCTACGCCACCGTGTTCATGGTGTTCACCATGGCCAATGTCGGCCTGCCGGGTACGTCGGGCTTCATCGGCGAGTTCCTGACGCTGATCGCGGTGTTCGGCCGCAATAGCTGGGTGGCGTTCTTCGCCACCACCGGCGTCATCCTCTCGGCGGCCTATGCGCTGTGGCTGTACCGCCGCGTCGTGTTCGGTGCGCTGGAGAAGGACAGCCTGAAGGGCATTCTCGACGTCAACCGCCGCGAGATGGCGTCCTTCGTCCCGCTGCTGTTCTTCACCATCCTGTTCGGCGTGTGGCCGCAGCCCATCCTCGATGCGTGCAACGTCGCCGTGCAGGCGATCGTCGCCCGCGCCGATGTCGCGGCCGGCGCCATCAAGGCCGCGAGCCTGGTGCTGCCGTGATCGTATACCTGACCCGCCGACACATGCATTTCGCGGAGCCCGCCCGATGACCCTCACTTTTGCCGCGCTCGGCCCCGCGCTGCCGGAACTGCTGCTTGCAGCGGCGGCGATCTTCCTCGTGCTGTTCGGCGCCATCGTCGGGCCGAAGTCGGTGGACACGGTGAACGGCCTCGCCCTCGCGGCGCTGTTCGCCGCGCTGGTGCTGGTGTTCCTCAGCCCTGCCGAAAAGGTGGTGCTGTTCGGCGGCAGCTTCCAGATCGACGAGTTCAGCCGCTTCATGAAGATCCTGGCGCTGCTCGGCGCCGGCGGCGCGCTGGCCATGTCGGTGGACTGGCTGAAGGCGGAGAAGCAGAGCCGCTTCGAGTTCGCGATCCTCGTGCTGCTGTCCACCCTGGGCATGATGGTGCTGATCTCGGCAGGCGACCTGCTGGCGCTCTATATGGGTCTCGAACTGATGAGCCTGGCGCTCTACGTGATCGCGGCCAACAACCGCGATTCCGTGCGCTCCACCGAAGCCGGCCTGAAGTATTTCGTGCTCGGCGCGCTGTCCTCGGGCATGCTGCTCTACGGCGCCTCGCTGATCTATGGCTTCACTGGCTCGATCAATTTCGAGAGGATCGCGGACGCGGCGCGCGAGCCCTCGCTCGGCTTGATCTTCGGCATCGTCTTCATGTTCGCCGGCATGTGCTTCAAGGTGTCGGCCGTGCCGTTCCACATGTGGACGCCCGACGTGTATGAAGGATCGCCGACCCCGGTCACGGCCTTCTTCGGCGCGGCGCCGAAGGTGGCGGCCATGGCGGTGTTCGTGCGCTTCGCCATCGAGGCGCTGCCCAACGTCACCCACCAGTGGCAGCAGATCGTCGTCTTCGTCTCGCTGGCTTCCATGGTGCTCGGCGCCTTCGCCGCCATCGGCCAGCGCAACCTCAAGCGCCTCATGGCCTATTCCTCGATCGGCCACATGGGCTATGCGCTGGTCGGCCTCGCTGCCGGCACCGAGCAGGGCGTGCGCGGCGTGCTGATCTATATGGCGGTCTATGTCGCCATGACGCTCGGCACCTTCGCGGTGATCCTCTCCATGCGCCGCAAGGACGGCATGGTCGAGAATTACGAGGACCTCGCCGGCCTTGCCCGCACCAACCCGGTGATGGCGTTCATGCTGGCGGCGCTGATGTTCTCGCTGGCCGGCATCCCGCCGCTCGCGGGCTTCCTCGCCAAGTACTACGTCTTCCTCGCCGCGATCGAGGCGGGACTTTACACGCTGGCCGTGGTCGGCGTGCTGGCGAGCGTGGTGGGTGCGTACTACTACCTGCGCATCGTCAAGGTGATGTATTTCGACGAGCCGGCCGGTGCCTTCGTGCCGATGCCCGGCGAGCTGCGCGCGGTGCTGGCGGTTGCCGGCCTGTTCATCGTGCTGCTCTTCGCCTATCCGGCGCCGCTGCTGGCGGCGGCCGGCGTCGCGGCGAAAGCCCTGTTCTGAGGATGGCGGCGGCGCCGAGCCCCGTCGTCCGCTTCGAGGCCGTCGGTTCCACCAATGTCGAGGCGCTGGCCCGCGCGAGCGGTCCGGCGCCTTGCTGGTTCGTGGCCGGGCGCCAGACCAGCGGGCGCGGCCGGCGCGGCCGCCCGTGGACCTCGGAGCCCGGCAATCTCTACGCCACGCTGCTGCTGGTCGACGCCGCGCCGCTCGCCCGCCAGCCCGAGCTGTGTTTCGTGGCGGCGCTGGCGCTCCACGACGCGGTGCGCGCGGTGACCGGCATCGACCCGCTGCGCATCGCGCTGAAATGGCCGAACGACGTGCTGATCGACGGCGGCAAGCTCGCCGGCATCCTGCTGGAGGGCACGCTGCTGCCCGACGGGCGCGGCGCCACCGTGATCGGCTTCGGCGTCAACTGCGCCCATAACCCCCCCGATACGCCCTACAAGACCGTCAACCTCGCCAGCGCCGGCTTCCCGACTGCGCCGGACGCGCTGCTGACGGCACTGGACGCGGCGATGCTGGAGCGGCTGGCGCAATGGGCGCGTGGCGTGGGGTTCGCCGAGATACGGGACGCGTGGCTGCGCCGCGCGTCGGGGATCGGGCGCCCGGTGATGGTGCGGTTGGGTGAACGCGAGACCTCCGGCGTGTTCGAGGCGCTCGACGTCTCAGGGGCCATGCTGCTGCGCCGAAGCGACGGCGCGCGCGAAATCATCAATGCCGGCGATGTTTTTCCGGCGCCGGGCGGCTGATCGGTGCCGTTTGGATTGCATCCAGCGGCAAAAGGCGTCAGGGCAGGGTGAGAGCGGAGTTGATCGGCCGTCACGGGGCGATCATGCTCGCGCAAGGAAATGTAAGAGGGTCCCGCCGGTCATCGGACGATCACGTCCGGGGAGCGGGATTCGGGTTTGAAAGGCTGTTGAGTGAGCAAGATGCCGGATGAACTGGTCTTCGTCGCGCTGGGCGGCGTGGGCGAGATAGGCATGAATCTGGGGCTGTACGGCTTCGGCCCCAAGAACCGGCGCAAATGGCTCGCGGTCGATCTCGGCATCTCCTTCGCCGGGCCGGACCTGCCGGGCATCGACATTGTGATGCCCGACGTCGCCTTTCTGGAGCGAGAGCGCGGCAATCTGGTCGGCCTGGTGCTCACCCACGGCCATGAGGATCATGTCGGCGCGCTGGTCGATCTGTGGCCGCTGCTTGCCTGCCCGGTCTACACCACGCCCTTCACGGCAGCGCTGGCGGAAGCGCGGCGGCTGAATGAGCCGGGGGCGCCGAAGATCCCGTTCCATGTCGTGCCCTCGGGCGGGCGGGTCCAGATCGGCCCGTTCGAGGTCGAGTTCGTGCCGGTTGCGCATTCGATTCCCGACAGCCACGCGCTTGCGCTGCGCACCCCGCTCGGTCTGTTCGTGCACACCGGCGACTGGAAGATCGACCCGACTCCGGTGGTCGGCAACGTCACCGATCCGGCCCGCTTCACCGCGCTCGGCGACGAGGGCGTGCGGGCGGTGATCTGCGATTCGACCAACGCCATTCGTGACGGCATCTCCCCCTCCGAGCTCGACGTGCAGGCGGTGCTGGGCGAACTGATCGTCAAGGCGCCGTATCGCGTGGCGGTGACGACGTTCGCCTCCAACGTGGCGCGCATCCGCTCGGTGGCCGAGGCCGCGATCAAGGCGGGGCGCGAGGTGGTGCTGGTCGGCCGCGCCATGGAGCGGGTGATCGGCGTCGCCCGCGAGCAGGGGCTGCTCACCGGGCTGCCCGCCTTCCGCTCGGTGGACGCCTATGGCTTCCTGCCGCGCGACAAGGTGGTGGCGATCCTCACCGGCAGCCAGGGCGAGCCGCGCGCGGCGCTGGCCCGCATCGCCGATGACGACCACCCGGAAATCGCGCTCTCCGCCGGCGATCATGTGATCTTCTCCTCGCGCACGATTCCCGGCAATGAGCGGGCGGTGAACCGCATCATCAACGCGCTGGTGCTGGACGGCGTGAAGGTGATCACCGACCGCGATGCGCTGGTCCATGTCTCCGGCCATCCCCGTCGCGGCGAGCTGGAGCAGATGTACCAGTGGCTGCGCCCGCAGGTCGCCGTTCCGGTCCATGGCGAGCCGCTGCATCTGGCCGAACATGCCGAGCTTGCCCGCCGCATGGGCGCGAAGGAAGTCGTCCGCATCGTCGATGGCGACGTGGTGCGCCTTGCCGGCGGCGATGTGGCGCGCGGGGCGGAGGTTGCCGAGCGCATCAGCGTCGGCAAGCTCTACAAGGACGGGCAGGTGCTCACCCCCGCCGCCGATCCGGCCGTGGCTGAGCGCCGGCGCCTGTCTTTTGCCGGGCTGATCTCCATCGCCGTCGCCATGACGCCCAAGGGCGAGGTGGTCGGTGATCCGATGATCGACCTGTCCGGCCTGCCGCAGCTCGGCCTCGGCGGACGGCCGATCGACGAGGTGGTCGAAGACGCGGTGCTGGATTGCCTGGACAACCTGCCGAAGCCCCGTCGCCGCGATCCTGATCAGGTGGCGGAATCGCTGAGCCGCGCGGTGCGCGGTTCGGTGAACGGCGTGTGGGGCAAGAAGCCGCTCTGTCATGTGCTGGTAATCACGGTATGAAGGGCGCCTTGAAGTAGGGAGCCTGTCATGATCGGTCGCCTCAACCATGTCGCCATCGCGGTGCCGGACCTCGCCCGCGCCACCGCGCTCTACCGCGACACGCTCGGCGCCACGGTCTCAGAGCCGGTCGATCAGCCCGAGCATGGCGTGACCACCGTGTTCATCGAGCTGCCCAACACCAAGATCGAGCTGCTGGGCGCGCTAGGGGAGGGGTCTCCCATCGTCAAGTTCCTTGAGCGCAACGCCGATGGCGGCATCCATCATATCTGCTACGAGGTCGCCGATATCCTCGCCGCGCGCGACCAGCTCACGGCGGGGGGGGCGCGGGTGCTGGGCACTGGCGAGCCGCGCATCGGCGCCCATGGCAAGCCGGTGCTGTTCCTGCACCCCAAGGACCTTCTGGGCACGCTGGTCGAGCTGGAACAGGCGTGAGGCCGGAAATCTGAGGCCGGATCATGGGCATCACCACCTATATCGCCATCTATTTCATCGTCTGGTGGACGGTGATCTTCGCCGTGCTGCCGTTTGGTGTGCGCTCCCAGCATGAGGACGGCGCGGTCGAGGACGGCACAGAGCCGGGCGCCCCGCAGCGGCCGCTGCTGCTGCGCAAGGTTCTGGCGACGACCGTGATCGCCGCGGTGATCGTCGGGCTGTTCTACTGGTCGGTCGAGACCGGACGACTGACGCTCGACATGTTCCCGATTCCGGTCAAGATGTATTGAGATACCGTCTAGCGGCAAAAAAAGAGGCGGGACCGTGGTCCCGCCTGCTCTTCTTTAAATTTCCGCCCGCAACCCGATTCCGTGCCGTTTCGGCATCTGCCGGGGGGCTTTCTTAGTCGTCATTCCTCCCGAGACCTGGACCTGTCATCGCGCTTATAGCAGCGTCTGGCGGACCCTCTTTCAGAGGCGGGCAACATAAGCCAAGAGTCGCACGCTTGTCATCCTTGCGCCGCAATAGATCGATTGTGCATTGCGATATCTCAACTGGGCCCGATTTTTGTCGCGATCCCGCTGACTTAACGTAACAGCCGTTCTGCCGGGCCTTCGAGGGCTTGTAATTTCCCGACCGATCCGGTTTCACTCGGATCATCCCTGCCGCGCGCGCCCGCCGGCCGAATCGTGAGTCCCGTTGATGCGCCTCTCCCGCTATTTCCTTCCCATCCTCCGCGAAGTTCCGAAGGAAGCGGAAATCGTCTCGCACCGGCTGATGCTGCGCGCCGGGATGATCCGGCAGGAGAGCGCGGGCATCTATGCCTGGCTGCCGCTGGGCAAGCGCGTGCTCGACAAGATCTGCAACGTGGTGCGCGAGGAGCAGAACCGGGCGGGGGCCATCGAGATCCTGATGCCGACCATCCAGTCGGCCGATCTGTGGCGCGAGAGCGGGCGCTATGACGACTACGGCAAGGAAATGCTCCGCATCAAGGATCGCCACGAACGCGACATGCTGTTCGGGCCGACCAATGAGGAGATGCTGACCGAGATCGTTCGCGCTTATGTGAAGTCCTACAAGGACCTGCCGCTGAACCTCTACCATATCCAGTGGAAGTTCCGTGACGAGGTGCGCCCCCGCTTCGGCGTGATGCGTTCGCGCGAGTTCCTGATGAAGGACGCCTATTCGATCGACCTCGATTTCGAGAGCGCGGTCACCGCCTATAACCGCATGTTCGTCGCCTATCTGCGCACCTTCGCCCGGCTCGGGCTGAAGGCGATTCCGATGGTGGCGGATACCGGGCCGATCGGCGGCAATCACAGCCACGAATTCATCATCCTTGCCTCCACCGGCGAGAGCGAGGTGTTCTGCCACGCCGACTATCTCAACATGGCCACCCCCGGCGCCGACGTCGATTTCGACGATCCGAAGGCGTTGCAAACCATCGTCGACGGCTGGACCAGCCTGTATGCCGCGACCGAGGAGAAGCACGACCGCGAGGCGTTCGAGGCGGTGCCGCAGGGCAGCCAGCTTTCCGCGCGTGGCATCGAGGTCGGCCACATCTTCTATTTCGGTACCAAGTACTCCGAGCCGATGGGCGCCAAGGTCACCGGGCCGGACGGCGTGGAGCGCCCCGTGCACATGGGCTCCTACGGCATCGGCCCCTCGCGCCTCGCTGCCGCGATCATCGAGGCCTCGCATGACGAGAACGGCATCATCTGGCCGGAGGCGATCGCGCCGTTCCGTGTCGGGCTGCTGAACCTCAAGGTCGGCGACGCCGCGACCGACGCCGCCTGCGAGACCATCTATGCCGAGCTGGTCGCCCGCAATGTCGACGTACTTTACGACGATACCGACGAGCGGCCCGGCTCCAAATTCGCCACCGCCGACCTGATCGGCCTGCCCTGGCAGATCATCGTCGGCCCGAAGGGGCTGGCGAACGGGACGGTGGAATTGAAGCGCCGCGCCGACGGTCATCGCGAGACGCTGCCGATCGCGGCGGCGCTCGCCCAGATTCTTGAATGAACGCCCGGAGCGGCGGAGAACGCATGGCAGCAAAGAGCGCATCCGGCGCCAGCACGGACAAGCCCCGCGCCAAGGCGGCGAAAGCCGCCGCCCCGCGCGAGGCCAGCGGCACCCGGCCGTTCAGCCCTTATGAGTGGATGCTCTCGCTGCGCTATCTAAGGGCGCGCCGCAAGGAAGGCTTCATCTCGGTCATCGCCGGCTTCTCCTTCCTCGGCATCATGCTCGGCGTGGCGACGCTGATCATCGTCATGGCGGTGATGAACGGCTTCCGCACCGAGCTCCTGTCCAAGATTCTCGGCCTCAACGGCCATATGCTGATCCAGCCGCTCGACGGCCCGCTCACCGATTACGAGGCGGTCGCCCAGCGGATCGCGGGCGTACCCGGCGTGAAGATGGCGGTGCCGCTGATCGAGGGGCAGGCGCTGGCCTCCTCGCCGTTCAATGCGGGCGGCGTGCTGGTGCGCGGCATCTCGGAGAAGGACCTGCGCGCACTGCCCTCGATCGGCAGCAATATCCGGTCAGGCACGCTGGAGAATTTCGACAGCGGGGAGGGTGTTGCCATCGGCAAGCGCCTCGCCGACCAGCTTTCGCTCCAGGCCGGCGACAACATCACCCTCGTCGCGCCGCGCGGCGCGGTGACGCCGATGGGCACCACCCCGCGTATCAAGAACTACCGGATCGCGGCGGTGTTCGAGATCGGCATGTCGGAATATGACAGCGCCTTCGTGTTCATGCCGCTGCCCGAGGCGCAGGCCTATTTCAACAAGGACGGCGACGTCACCGCCATCGAGGTCTACACCGATGATGCCGACGCCATGGACCGCTTCCGCCCGCTGATCCACGCGGCGGCGGAGCGGCCGATCTACATCGTCGACTGGCGCCAGCGCAACGCCACCTTCTTCAACGCGCTCCAGGTGGAGCGCAACGTGATGTTTCTCATCCTCACGCTGATCGTGCTGGTGGCGGCGTTCAACATCGTTTCCGGCCTCAACATGCTGGTGAAGGACAAGGGCCGCGACATCGGCATTCTGCGCACCATGGGCGCCACGCGCGGGGCGATCATGCGCATCTTCCTCGTCACCGGCGCCGCCATCGGCGTGGTCGGCACCTTCGCCGGCTTCCTGCTCGGGCTGGTGGTGTGCCTGAATGTCGAGGAAATCCGCCAGTTCATCTCCTGGCTCACCGCCACCGAGCTGTTCTCGCCCGAGCTCTACTACCTCTCGCGCCTGCCGGCCGAGATGAATGCCGGCGAGACCGCGACCGTGGTCATCATGGCGCTGGTGCTCTCCTTCCTCGCCCCGCTCTACCCGTCCTGGCGCGCCGCGCGCCTCGATCCGGTGGAAGCGCTCCGTTACGAATAGGATCGTTGCCCGTGTCTTCAGCCGCACTCCGACTGCAAGGCGTCGAGCGTCGCTATCCGCAGGGCGACGCCACGCTCGACATCCTGCGCGGCGCGGATTTCGAGGTGCTGGAAGGCCAGTCGGTCGCGCTGGTCGCGCCGTCCGGCACCGGCAAGTCGACGCTCCTCCACATCGCCGGGCTGCTGGAGCATCAGGACGCCGGCGAGGTATTCATCGCCGGCAAGCCGACGGCGGGCCTGGGCGATGCCGAGCGCACCCGCATCCGCCGCACCGATGTCGGCTTCGTCTACCAGTTCCATCACCTGCTGCCCGAGTTCTCCGCGCTGGAGAACGTGATGCTGCCGCAGATGATCCGCGGCCTGCACAAGCGTGAGGCCGCCAAGCGCGCGACCGAGCTGCTCAGCTATCTCGGCCTCGCCAAGCGGCTGGACCATCGTCCCGGCGAGCTCTCCGGCGGCGAGCAGCAGCGCGTCGCCATCGCCCGCGCCGTCGCCAATGCGCCGCGCGTGCTGCTGGCGGACGAGCCGACCGGCAATCTCGACCCGCACACCGCCGACCATGTGTTCGGTGCGCTGTCGCAACTGGTCGAGGCGACCGGACTGGCGGCGGTGATCGCCACCCACAATCTCGACCTCGCCTACCGCATGCACCGCCGCGTGACGCTTCAGGGCGGCCATGTGATCGAGCTGGAGTAGCGCGACGGCGTTAGCGTGTTGGCAACCATAGTCAAGAACGAAAGAAGAACATTCGTTGACCGCTGGGGATTGCGGGCATAGTGTTCTCCATATGTTCCATGGAGGTCACGATGATCCGCATCTTTCTCGAAGAAGCTGCCGCGCTCGCGTCCATCGGCCTGTTCATCGCGATGATCGGCACCTGGGCCGGCGTGTTCACCGGGGTCTGAGGATAACGGGCACGGAGCGCTGTCCGCGATGGACGCGGCCGGCACCCGTGTCCACCATCGACGACAAGTGAGTCGCGGGAGAACGAAATGGCCGAAGCTGGTCCCGGATATGTCCATCTTCACGTCCATTCCTCGTTCTCGCTGCTGGAAGGGGCGCTCTCCATCGCCAGGCTCGCGGAGCTGGCGAAGAAGGACCATCAGCCGGCGCTGGCGCTGACCGATACCGGCAATCTGTTCGGCGCGCTGGAATTCTCCGAGAAGCTCGCCGGCTCGGGCATCCAGCCGATTCTCGGCTGCTCGCTCGCCATCGATTTCGCCGACCAGTCGGGGCGCGGCGGGCTGAACGTCCAGCGCCCGCGCCTCGTACTCCTCGCCGCCAACGAGAAGGGCTGGGCCAACCTCATCGAGCTGGTCTCGCGCTCCTTCCTCGACACCGCGTCCGACGGCGCCCCACACATCAAGGCAGAGTGGCTGCAGGGATTCAGCGACGGTCTCATCGCGCTCACCGGCGGCCCCGGCGGGCCGATCGACCGCGCGCTCGCCGCCGGCAGCGCCGATGTGGCCGAGCAGCGGCTCGCCGTGCTGATGGGTCTGTTCGGCGATCGCCTCTATGTCGAGCTCCAGCGCCACGGCACCGCCGAGGAGCGCGGCGTCGAGGGCGGCCTTCTGGACCTCGCCTATCGCCTCGAACTTCCCATCGTCGCCGCCAACGAGCCGTTCTTCGCTACACAGGAAGACTATGAGGCGCATGACGCGCTGATCTGCATCGCCGAGGGCAAGCTGGTAGCGGAGGACAATCGCCGTCAGCTCACCCCCGAGCACCGCTTCCGCACCCGCGCCGAGATGGCGGCGCTGTTCGCCGATCTGCCGGAGGCGCTGGCAAACACGGTCGAGATCGCCCGGCGCTGCGCCTATCGTCCGCGCACGGTGAAGCCGATCCTACCGCGCTTCACCTTCGACCGCGACGAGGCCGAGGAATTGCGCGTGCAGGCGGAGGAGGGGCTGGCGGCGCGCCTCGCCGTCCACGGCCCGGCGGCGGGCCTCACCGTGAAGGACTATGAGGACCGGCTCGCCTTCGAGCTGTCGATCATCGAGAAGATGAAGTTCCCCGGCTACTTCCTCATCGTGTCGGACTTCATCAAATGGGCGAAGGCTCAGGGCATCCCCGTGGGCCCGGGCCGCGGCTCGGGCGCCGGTTCGCTGGTGGCCTATTCGCTGACCATCACCGACCTCGACCCGCTGCGCTTCGGCCTGCTGTTCGAGCGCTTCCTCAACCCCGAACGCGTCTCGATGCCCGACTTCGACATCGACTTCTGCCAGGAACGGCGCGATGAGGTGATCCGCTATGTGCAGCAGCGTTATGGCCGCGATCAGGTGGCGCAGATCATTACTTTCGGTACGCTGCAGGCACGCGGCGTGCTGCGCGACGTCGGCCGCGTGCTGGAAATGCCCTATGGCCAGGTCGACAAGCTGTGCAAGCTGGTGCCGCAGAACCCGGCCAACCCGATCTCGCTGAAACAGGCCATTGGCGACGAGCCGAAGCTCCAGGCCGAGAGCGAGGCGAACCCGGTGGTGAAGCGGGCCTTCGACATCGCCACCCGCCTCGAAGGGCTGAACCGCCACGCCTCGACCCATGCCGCCGGCATCGTGATCGGCGACCGGCCGCTCGCGAAGCTAGTCCCGCTGTACCGAGACCCGCGCTCCGACATGCCGGTCACGCAGTACAACATGAAGTGGGTGGAGCAGGCCGGGCTGGTGAAGTTCGACTTCCTCGGCCTGAAAACGCTCACCGTGCTGCAGACTGCCGTGCGCCTCATCGCGCAGCGCGGCATCAAGGTTGATCTCTCCACCATCCCGCTCGACGACGCGAAATCCTACGCCATGCTGACCCGCGGCGAGACGGTCGGCGTGTTCCAGGTGGAAAGCGCGGGCATGCGCCGGGCGCTGGTCGACATGAAGCCGGATCGGCTGGAGGACATCATCGCGCTGGTCGCGCTCTACCGGCCGGGCCCGATGGCCAATATCCCGGTCTATTGCGCGGTGAAGAACGGGCAGGAGCAGGCCGCCTATGCCCATCCCGCGCTGGAGGGCAGCCTCAAGGAGACCTACGGCGTCATCATCTATCAGGAACAGGTGATGCAGATCGCGCAGACGCTCTCGGGCTATTCGCTCGGCGAAGCGGACTTGCTGCGGCGCGCGATGGGCAAGAAGATCCGCGCCGAGATGGACAAGCAGCGCGAGCGCTTCGTCGACGGCGCGATCGAGCGCGGCGTGCCCAAGGCCAAGGCGTCGGAAATCTTCGATCTGCTGGCGAAGTTCGCCGATTACGGCTTCAACAAGAGCCACGCCGCCGCCTATGCGCTGGTGTCCTACCAGACCGCCTATCTCAAGGCGAATTACCCCACCGAGTTCCTCGCCGCCTCGATGACGCTCGACATGGGCAACACCGACAAGCTCGCCGAATTCCGTCAGGACGCGCAGCGGCTCGGCATCGAGGTGGTGCCGCCCTCGGTGAACCATTCCGGCCGCGAATTTGCGGTGAAGGAGGGTCGCATCCTCTATGCGCTCGCCGCGATCAAGGGCGTCGGCGTGCAGGCGGTCGACGCCATCGTCGAGGCGCGCGGCGACAAGCCGTTCAAGGATCTCGCCGACTTCGCCTCCCGCATCAACGCCAAGGCGCTGAACAAGCGCACCATGGAAAGCTTGGTCAATGCCGGCGCCTTCGACGCGCTGGAGCCGAACCGCGCCCGCGCAGTCGCGGCGATCGAGGGGGTGCTCGGCCATGCCGCGGCGGCGGGCGCGGAAGCCGCGCTCGGGCAGGGCAACATGTTCGGTGGCCCTTCCACGGCGGCGAGCCTGCGGATTCCCAATGTCGAGGCGTGGCTGCCGGCGGAGAAGCTGCAAAAGGAATACGACGCCATCGGCTTCTTTCTCACCGGCCACCCGCTGGATGAGTACGGCAAGGCACTGGAGCGCTTCCGCGTGCAGCGCTGGATGGATTTCCAGCGCTCGGTGCGCGCCGGCCACGGCTTTGGCCGCCTTGCCGCCACCGTGGTGAGCAAGCAGGAGCGGCGCACCAAGACTGGCAACAAGATGGGCATTGTCGGCCTGTCCGACCCGTCCGGCCAGTTCGAGGCGGTGCTGTTCTCCGAGACCCTGAACCAGTTCCGCGACCTCCTGGAGCCCGGCCGGGCGCTGCTGCTTCACGTCGCCGCCGAATTGCAGGGCGAGGACGTGCGCGCGCGCATTCAGAACTGCGAGCCGCTCGACGAGGCCGCCGCCAAGATGCAGAAGGGCCTGCGCATTTTCCTGCGCTCGCCCGATCCGCTGGAGAGCGTCGCCTCCCGCCTCGGTTCGCTGGCCGGCGGGCGGGGTGATGGCGAGGTGGCCTTCGTGCTGCTCCTGGGCGAGAGCGGGGCGACCGAGGTCGAGGTCAAGCTCCCCGGCCGCTTCAGCCTTTCCCCCCAGATCGCCGGCGCCATCAAGGCGGTGCCCGGCGTGGTGGCGGTCGAGGCGCATTGAGGAGGGCGGCCGATACCCGCCCGGCCGGTCTTATTCTCACGCGATGGACAAACTCGCCCGCGTGGGGGGGCGCGTGGCGTGAGCGGCGCGCTCCGGCGGCTTCTTCTCCCTCCTGACTTGCGCCAAACAGCCTCCTCGCGTATATGCCGCGCCATCCCGCACGCGGATTCGCGCCCGGGCTCGTTGTTCTTTGGGATCAGCGGGCCGTCTGGTCGCTCCGGTGCCGTAAGCCGAAATCCCTCGGCACGGCTAATCCGCGGAGGCCAACCGGAAGAGAAACGACATGGCACTTCCCGATTACACCATGCGCCAGCTGCTTGAAGCCGGCGTCCACTTCGGTCACCAGTCGCACCGCTGGAACCCGAAGATGGCCCCCTTCATCTTCGGCACCCGCAACAACATCCACATTATCGACCTGGCCCAGACCGTGCCGGCGCTGCACCGCGCCCTGCAGGCGGTGTCCGACACCGTGGCCCGTGGCGGCCGCGTGCTGTTCGTCGGCACCAAGCGCCAGGCGGCCGATGCCGTGGCCGATGCCGCCAAGCGCTCCGCCCAGTATTACGTGAACTCCCGCTGGCTCGGCGGCATGCTCACCAACTGGAAGACCATCTCGCACTCCATCGCCCGCCTGAAGAAGCTCGAAGAGCTGCTCGGCGCCGGCGAGGGCGTGGGCTACACCAAGAAGGAGCGCCTGACGCTCCAGCGCGAGAAGGAGAAGCTGGATCGCGCTCTCGGCGGCATCCGCGACATGGGCGGCATTCCCGACCTGCTGTTCGTGATCGACACCAACAAGGAAGACCTCGCCGTCGCCGAAGCGCGCCGCCTTGGCATTCCGGTGGCCGCGATCCTCGACACCAACTGCGATCCCGACGGCATCGCCTTCCCGGTTCCGGGCAATGACGACGCCGGCCGCGCGATCAACCTCTATTGCGACCTGATCGCCCGCGCCGCGATCGACGGCATCGGTCGCGCCCAGGGCGACCTCGGCATCGATGTCGGCGCTTCGGAAGTGCCGATGGTCGAGGACCTGCCGGCTGAGGCCGCGTGGTCGAGCTTCGAGCCGCTGTCGGGCCCGCGCGGCATCGCCGACGACCTGAAGAAGCTCACCGGCGTGTCGCCGGCGATCGAGAAGAAGCTGACCGATCTCGGCATCTTCCACTATTCGCAGATCGCCGCGCTCGACGCCGTCGACGCCCACCGCATCGGCGAAGAAGTCGGCCTGCCGGGTCGCGTGGATGGCTGGATTGCCCAGGCCAAGGAGCTGACCGCCGAGGTCGAGTGATCGCGGCGTCGGTTCCGGCGGGCGCATGACGCGCACGCCATTTGTGAATGCACGGCCGGCCCGGAACCCTCCGGCCGGCCGTGTCGTCGAAGGACGGGTCGTTCGGTGACGCGTCGATGACATATGAAATCGTGTGAGGACAAAGAACATGGCCAACATCACCGCTGCCCTGGTGAAGGAGCTGCGCGACAAGACCGGCGCCGGCATGATGGACTGCAAGGCCGCGCTCGGCGAGGTTGACGGCGACGTCGAGGCCGCCATCGATTGGCTGCGCAAGAAGGGTCTCGCCAAGGCTGCCAAGAAGGCCGGCCGCGTCGCCGCCGAAGGCCTGATCGGCATTGCCGTCGCCGGCACCAAGGGCGTTCTCGTCGAGGTGAACTCCGAGACCGACTTCGTGGCGCGCAACGAGCAGTTCCAGGATCTGGTGCGCAATGTCGCCAAGGTGGCGCTGACGGCCGATACCGATGTCGAGGCGATCAAGGCCGCGGCCTATCCCGCCGGCGGCACCGTCGCCGACGCGATCTCCTCGGCTATCGCCACCATTGGCGAGAACATGAACCTGCGCCGCGCCGCCAAGCTCGAAGTGTCGGCCGGCGCCATCGGCTCCTATGTCCACGGTTCGGTGGGCGAGGGGCTCGGCAAGATCGGCGTGCTGGTCGCGCTGGAATCGACCGGCAAGGCCGATGAGCTGGCCGCCCTCGGCCGCCAGATCGCCATGCATGTCGCCGCCGCCAACCCGCAGGCGCTGGACGCCGCCGGCGTCGACGCCGACGTCATCGCCCGCGAGCGCGGCGTGCTGGCCGAGAAGGCCGCGGCCTCCGGCAAGCCGGCCAACGTGGTCGAGAAGATCGTCGAGAGCGGCCTGAAGACCTTCTTCAAGGAAGTGACGCTGGTCGAGCAGGCCTTCATCCACGATCCCTCCAAGACCGTCGCGCAGGCGGTCAAGGAGAGCGAGGGCAAGGTCGGCGCGCCGATCAAGATCGCCGGCTTCGTGCGCTTCGGCCTTGGCGAGGGCGTCGAGAAGCAGGAGAGCGACTTCGCCGCCGAAGTCGCCGCGGCTGCTGGCGTCTGAGCCTGAAGCAATGCGTTGATAAGAGCACGCCGGGGGCTGCGAAGCCGCCGGCGTGCTTTATTGTGTCGGCAATCTGCGAGTCGCGAATTCATTCTTTGATGTCATTTGAGGTTCCTCATGTCGACGCTGCCTGAGCCCGGCACCTGCGCCTATGCGCGCGTGCTGGTCAAAGTTTCCGGTGAGGCGCTCATGGGCAGCGAGGCGTTCGGCCTCCACTGGCCGACCATCGAGGGCATCGCCGCCGATCTGGTCGAGGCCCGGCGCACCGGCGCTGAGGTCGCGGTCGTCGTGGGCGGCGGCAACATCCTGCGCGGCGCCAGCGTCGCGGGGCAGGGGCTCGACCGCGCCACCGCCGACCATATGGGCATGCTGGCGACGGTGATGAACGCCCTCGCGCTGGAAAAGGCGATCGAGCATGCCGGCAGCCCGGCACGTACGCTGTCCGCTATTCCCATGCCGACCATCTGCGAGCCCTATGCCCGCCAGACCGCCGCCCGCCATTTGTCGCGCGGGCGTATCGTGCTGCTGGCCGGCGGCACCGGCAATCCGTACTTCACCACCGACACCGGCGCGGTGCTGCGCGCGGCGGAGCTGGAATGCAACGCGGTGCTGAAGGCGACCAATGTCGACGGCGTGTACACCGCCGATCCGAAGACCAACCCGTCCGCCACCCGCTATGATCGCCTGACCCATGACGACGCGCTCGCCAAGGACCTGAAGGTGATGGACGCCGCCGCTTTCGCGCTGGCCCGTGAGGCCAAGCTGCCGATCGTGGTGTTCTCGATCCGCGAGCCCGGCGCCATCGCCGCCGCCATTTGCGGGGAGGGGCGGTCGACCACTGTCGCCCCGTGATAGCTGTCGTTCTTTGTCTGTATTTGATTAAGTCATTGCGTCCTGCTTGCCTCGGCGGCCGATCCATTCGATATAGCCGCGTTTGAATGACGGAGCCTGGAGCGCCGTTGCGGGGAGCGTATGCTTCCGGCACCGCGGTCAGGGGAATGAAACGAGGTCCGCTATGAGCACTGGTCCCATCGATATCGCCGATCTGAAGCGTCGCATGCAGGGTGCCATTGGCGTCCTCAAGCAGGAGCTGAGCGGCCTGCGCACCGGGCGCGCCTCGGCGAGCCTGCTGGAGCCGATCCAGGTCGACGCCTATGGCAGCCACATGCCGCTGAGCCAGGTCGCCTCGGTCAACGTGCCCGAGCCGCGCCTGCTCTCGGTGCAGGTGTGGGATCGTGGCATGGTCTCCGCCGTCGAGAAGGCGATCCGCGAGTCCAATCTCGGGCTCAATCCGCAGACCGAGGGCCAGGTGCTCCGCGTGCGCATTCCCGAGCTGACCCAGGATCGTCGTCAGGAACTGGTCAAGGTCGCGCACAAATATGCCGAGGCCGCGCGCGTCTCGGTGCGCCATGTGCGTCGCGACGGGCTGGACACGCTGAAGAAGGCGGAGAAGGACGGCGACGTCAGCAAGGACGATCTCGATCGTCTCGCCGATCAGGTCCAGAAGGCGACGGATCAGTCGATCGGCGAAGTCGACCAGATCGTGGCGTCGAAGGAAAAGGAAATTCTGGCAGTATAGCCAAGCGCTGACGCGCGCAGAGGGGGCTCTCCGTGAAGATCGCGAATATCGAGTTGCCTGCAAGCACCTCGACCCGGGCGGAGACGCCGGGAGCGGCTGGCGGAGCCGTCCCGCGTCACGTCGCCATCATCATGGACGGTAATGGCCGCTGGGCGACCGCCCACGGCCTGCCGCGCTTCGAGGGGCATCGGCGCGGCGTCGAGGCGGTGCGCCGGACGGTGCGTGCCGCGGCCGAACTCGGTATCGAGGCGCTGACGCTCTACAGCTTTTCCAGCGAGAACTGGACGCGCCCGGCCGCCGAGATCGGCGAATTGATGAGCCTTCTGAAGCGATTCGTGCGGTCCGATCTCAGGAAGCTTCACGCCGACAATGTGCGCGTACGCATCATCGGCGAGGGCCACCCGACCGATGACGAGGTCGAATCCCTGTTCCGCGAGGCGGAAACCCTGACCCGTGCCAATACCGGGCTCGTGCTCTCCGTCGCCTTCAATTACGGCGCGCGCAACGAGATCGCCCGCGCCGCGCAGCAGCTGGCGCGCGACGTCGCCGAGGGCCGGCTCTCCCCGGAGGCGATCACGCCCGATCTGCTGGCCGCGCGGCTTGATACGGCGGACCTGCCCTCGCTCGATCTGGTGATCCGCACCAGCGGCGAGCAGCGCCTGTCCAATTTCCTGCTGTGGCAGGCAGCCTATGCCGAACTGGTGTTTCTGCCCGTGCTGTGGCCGGATTTCGATCGTTCCTGGTTCGAGAGCGCGCTGACCGAATATGGCCGGCGCGAGCGGCGCTTCGGCGGCGTCGACAACCGCAGGCGCTGAGAGTTTGGCAGTCGGTCCCGATCTCCTGCCGCGGGTCGCCTCGGCGATGCTGCTGGCGCCGGTGGTACTGTTCGCCGCCTTTGTCGGCGGCTGGCCCTTCGCCGCACTGCTCGCCATCGCCGCGATTCTCGTGCTGTGGGAATGGCTGGGCATGATCGCCGCGCGGCCGGGTGGCGTGCTCCTGGCGCTGGGCGGCGGCGCGCTGGCGGCGGCGCAGGCGAACCTGCAATTTAACGGCACTCTCCCGCTCACGCTTGTCCTCACGCTGCTTGGCGCGGCGGCGCTTGCGCTGGTGGCGCGCGGCGGCAGCCGGGAGCGGCTCTGGGCGCTGGGCGGCATGGTCTATGCCGCCGGCGTGGTGTTCCCCGCGCAGCTGCTGCGTGCCGATCCCACGCTTGGGCTCATCAGCCTCGGCTGGCTGCTCGCCGTGGTGTGGACCACCGATATCGCCGCCTATTTCTGCGGAAGGCTGATCGGCGGGCCAAAGCTGTGGCCTCGCGTCAGCCCGAACAAGACCTGGTCCGGCGCGCTCGGCGGGGCGATACTGGCGACGCTCGCCGGCGTGCTGGTGCTTCGCGTCGCGGGGATCGATTCCTTCCTCTACGCCGCGCCGGTCGCCTTCGTGGTCAGCGTGGCGAGCCAGGGCGGCGACCTGTTCGAATCGTCGATGAAGCGGCGCTTCGGCGTGAAGGACTCCAGCCACCTGATTCCCGGCCATGGCGGGCTGATGGACCGGCTCGACGGTTTCATCGTCGGTGCGGCGCTGGCGCTGGCGATCGGCCTCCTTCACGCGCCCGAGGCCCCGGCGCGCGGGTTGCTGATCTGGTGAATGCGGCGATCCGGCGCGGCAGATTTCGGATTCGGGCGGACTTTTGCCCAACTTGGCCTTAAACCTCACGCATGAGTGAGGGGCGCGTCGTCCGGCGTGCTCATTTGGGACTGTGCTGACACATGGATTTTCTCGCCTCGATGGGTGGCAATGCGAGCTGGCTGCTCGGCTATGTCGTGCCGTTTCTCTTCGTGCTGACCATCGTCGTGTTCTTCCATGAGCTCGGCCATTTCTGGGTCGCCCGCCGGGCCGGGGTGCGCGTGGTGGCGTTCTCGGTCGGCTTCGGGCCGGAGATCGTCGGTTTCAATGATCGTCACGGTACGCGCTGGAAGCTTTCGGCGATCCCGCTCGGCGGCTATGTGAAATTCCTCGGCGACGAGAACGCCGCCAGCACGCCCGACCGCGATTCGCTCCAGACCATGAGCGAGGAGGACCGGCGCGGCAGCTTCTTCCACAAGCCGGTGGGGGCGCGCGCGGCCATCGTCGCCGCCGGGCCGATCGCCAATTTCATCCTTGCCATCGTCATCTTCGCCGGCCTGTTCATGACGGTCGGCCGGCAGGTGACGACGCCGCAGGTCGACGCCGTGCAGGCCGGCAGCGCCGCCGAGCGCGCGGGCTTCCTGCCGGGCGATGTGATTCTCTCCATTGACGGCACGAAGATCGAGACGTTCAGCGACATGCAGCGCATCGTCAGCGCGAATGCCGACGTAAAGCTCGATGTCGAGGTTGCCCGCGATGGGCGCAACATCGTGATCGAGGCGACGCCCGACCGGCGCGAGATCACCGACAGCTTCGGCAATGTCCACCGGCTCGGCGTGCTGGGCATCTCCCGCACCACCGGCAACGGCCAGGTGAAGACCGAGCGGCTCGGCCCGGTCGCGGCGGTGTCGGCGGCGACTCATGAAGTGTGGTTCATCGTCGATCGTACCTTCAGCTATCTCGGCGGTGTGGTGACCGGGCGGGAATCGGCCGACCAGCTCGGCGGCCCGATCCGCATTGCGCAGGTCTCCGGGCAGGTCGCGACCTTCGGATTCGGCGCGCTACTGCAGCTCGCCGCCGTGCTTTCGGTCTCGATCGGACTTCTTAACCTCTTCCCGGTACCCTTGCTCGATGGTGGGCATCTGCTCTTCTACGCCATCGAGGCGCTACGCGGCCGGCCGCTCAGCGACCGGGCGCAGGAGGTCGGATTCCGCATCGGTCTGGCACTTGTTCTGATGTTGATGCTGTTTGCTACGTGGAACGATATACTCAATATATCAAAATCTTGACCCTGTTTTCCCAAGGGCGTGGCCTGTGAGCCACGCCCTTGGGAAAAGGCGTGGGTCGGGAGCCGCTTTGGTTTGCAGGCATACCAAAAGCCTGTACAAAGCGGGACGCAGGGTGAAGGGCTGTGCCTGTCCGCGCGAGTGGATGAGTCTGTGCCCAGAACAACGGTAAGGTTGCGCACCAAATGACTGTTTGTGTCCGGTTTGTGAGTAAGATGGCTTCGGTGGTCGGTGTGGTGGCACTGATGGCCGTGGCTGGGGTCGCCGGATCCGTCGTCGTGCCTGTCAGCGCCGTTGCGCAGACCGCCAGCTCCATCGTCGTCGAGGGTAATCGCCGCGTCGACGCCGAGACCATCCGCTCCTATTTCGCGACTCAGCCGGGTCAGTCGCTGACCCCCGCCAAGATCGACGAAGCGCTGAAGTCGCTCTACGCGACCGGCCTGTTCTCCGATGTCACCATCAGCCATGCCGGCGGCCGCCTGGTCGTGCGCGTGACCGAGAACGAGGTCATCAACCGCGTCGCCTTCGAAGGCAACAAGAAGATCAAGGACGAGCAGCTCGCCAGCGAGGTGCAGTCCAAGTCGCGCGCGCCGTTCTCCAAGACCACGGTGCAGGCCGACACCCAGCGCATCATCGAGCTGTATCGCCGCTCGGGCCGCTACGACGTGCGCGTCGAGCCCAAGACCATCGATCGCGGGCAGGGCCGTGTCGACCTCGTGTTCGAGATCACCGAGGGCGAGAAGCTCGGCATCGCGGGCATCAAGTTCGTGGGCAACAAGGCGTTCCCGGACTACAAGCTCAAGGACGAAATGACCACGACCGAGACCAACTGGCTCTCGTGGCTCAAGAACACCGACGTCTATGACGTCGATCGCATCAATAACGACCAGGAGCTGCTGCGCCGCTTCTACCTGAAGAACGGCTATGCCGATTTCCGGATCGTGTCGGTGACCGCCGACCTCGACCGCGCCAAGGAAGGGTTCATCCTGACCTATGTGCTGGACGAGGGCCCGCAGTACCGCGTGGGTGACGTCGAGGTCGTCTCCGGCATCAAGGATGTGCAGCCGGCCACCATCCGCTCCGCGCTGCGCGTGCAGAAGGGTCAGGTCTACAACGCCGATCTGGTCGAGAAGTCGGTCGAGAACGCGACCATCGAAGTCTCCAAGGCGGGCTATGCGTTCGCTCAGGTGCGTCCGCGTGGCGACCGCAATGTCGAGAACCGCACCATCTCGCTGGTGTTCGCGGTCGAGGAAGGTCCACGCGTCTATATCGAGCGCATCGAAATCCGCGGCAACACCCGTACCCGCGACTGGGTTATCCGCCGTGAGTTCGACCTCGCGGAGGGCGACGCCTATAACCGCGTGCTGATCGACCGCGCCGAGCGCCGTCTGCGCAACCTTGGCTACTTCAAGGATGTGAAGATCACCAATGAGCCCGGCACCGCGCCGGACCGCGTGATCCTGGTCGTGCAGGTCGAGGACCAGCCCACTGGCGAGTTCTCGATCTCGGGCGGCTATTCGACGACGGATGGCTTCATCGGCGAAGTCGCGGTCTCGGAGAAGAACTTCCTCGGGCGCGGCCAGTATGTCCGCCTTGCCGGTTCGCTCGGCGAGAACGTGCAGGGCGCCGAGTTCAGCTTCACCGAGCCCTATTTCCTCGATTACCGCGTCGCGGCCGGCTTCGATCTGTCCTGGAAGGAAACCACCGAGACGGATTACAGCCCCTACGATACCTCGACAGCCGCCGGCACGCTGCGACTCGGTCTGCCGCTTACCGACGAGCTGACGCTGGGCCTGCGCTACACGCTGTCGCGCAAGGAAATCTCGATTGACGAGTGCCCGGACTATTACACGGCGCTGCAGTGCGCGATCAATTACAGCGACGTGTCGTGGGCGCTGCGCGAGGTCAATAACGACCCGGCCATCACCTCGGCGATCGGCTACACGCTGTCCTACAATATGCTGGACAACAACATTGAGCCGACCGGCGGCTACCTGCTCGAACTCAAGCAGGACTTCGCCGGGCTCGGTGGCGACGTGAACTACCTGCGCTCGACTTTCGACTCGCGCTGGTACATTCCGGTCTATGGCGACTTCGTGCTGATGCTGCGCGGTCAGGCCGGTAACATCACTTCGTGGGGTGGCGAAAACCTTCGCATCCTGGACAACTTCTTCAAGGGTCCTGATCTGGTGCGCGGCTTCGAGCCTAACGGCATCGGCCCGCGCGACCTGGCCTCGGGCCAGCTTGACGACCAGCCGGACGCGCTGGGTGGCACGCTCTACTGGGGCACCACGGCTGAGCTGCAGTTCCCGCTCACCTTCCTGCCCAAGGAAATGGGCCTGAAGGCCGCGGTGTTCGCCGATGCCGGCTCGCTCTGGGACTATCAGGGCGACACCACCTTCACCAACATTGCCGGCTGGGAAAACAACCTGACCGATTGTTCGGCGATCGCCGGGTCGAACACCCAGGGGCTGAACAATGTCTGCGTCGCCGACAGCGACATGATCCGCTCCTCGGTCGGCGTGAGCCTGATCTGGAAGTCTCCCTTCGGTCCGCTGCGCTTCGACTATGCCTGGGCGCTGACCAAGGAAGACTACGACGAGACGCAGGCTTTCCGCTTCAGCGGCGGCACCCGCTTCTGATCGTCTGATCCGGCTTGAGAGTTGATCGGCGGTCCGGTTCTCCGGGCCGCCGGTTTGTTTGATCGACAAAGGGCGGCGTGCTTCAGGATGAGCGATCCGGTCTTCCATGCCGACCCGGTTCCGCTGTCGCTCGGCGACATCTGCACGCTTGTCGGCGGCACGGCGGCCGAAGGTGCTGACCCGGCGATTTGCGTCACCGGCGTCGCCTCGCTGGAAGGCGCCGGGCCGCGTGAACTCACCTATATGGAGGGCGCGCGCAACGTGCCCGCACTGGCCGCGACCCGTGCCGGTGTCTGTCTCGTCATTCCGCGCTACGCCTCCCATGTCCCGGCCGGTACCGTGGCCGTGGTGGTCGACAAGCCCCATGCCGCCTTCGTCGCTGTCGCGCGCCGTCTCCATGCCGACATGCTGCGCCCGGGTCCGGTCTTCGCCCAGTCCGGCGTCGCGGCGGGTGCCGTGGTGCACCCCCAGGCGCGGCTCGAAGGTGACGTCACCATCGATCCGGGCGCGGTGATCGGGCCGGGTGCAGAAATCGGCGAAGGCACGAGCATCGCTGCCGGCGCGGTGATCGGGCCAGGCGTGCGCATCGGGCGCGGCTGCTCGATCGGCCCCGGCGTCTCGCTGCTTCATGCGCTGCTCGGCGACCGGGTCATCGTGCATCCGGGCGCGCGCATCGGGCAGGACGGCTTCGGCTATCTCGGCGGCGCGAGCCATGCCAAAATTCCGCAGATCGGCCGCGTGGTGATCCAGGACGATGTGGAGATCGGCGCGGGCACCGCGATCGACCGCGGCGGCCTGCGCGACACCGTGATCGGCGAGGGCACCAAGATCGACAATCTGGTGCAGATCGCCCACAACGTGGTGATCGGTCGCCACTGCATCATCGTCTCGCAGACCGGCATCGCCGGCAGCGCCACGCTGGGCGACTATGTCGTGCTCGGCGGGCAGGTCGGCGTGATCGGGCATGTGCGGATCGGCGACGGCGCGCGCATCGCCGCGACCAGCAACGTCAAGGACGACGTGCCCCCCGGCGTGGAGTGGGGCGGCTCGCCGGCCAAGCCGATGCGGGACTGGTTCCGCGAAGTGATGGCGGTTCAACGGCTCGGGCGCGGGGAGGCGCCGGGCGGACCGAAGGGTGTACAGGAAGGACAGACGGGCACATGAACGCTCCGACCGAGGCGCTGGGGAGCGCCGATATCCAGAGAATCCTCGCGGTGCTGCCGCATCGCTACCCGTTCCTGCTGGTCGACAAGATCGTCGGCATCGAGAGCGACAAGCGCGCGATCGGCATCAAGAACGTCACCGCCAACGAGCCGCATTTCCAGGGCCATTTCCCGGAGAACCCGGTGATGCCCGGTGTGCTGATTCTCGAAGGCATGGCGCAGACCGCTGGCGCGATCTGCCTGCTCGGCGAGCCCGGCGAGGCGGCCCCGACGCGGGTCTATTTCATGACCATCGACAAGGCAAAATTCCGCAAGCCGGTAGTGCCGGGCGATGTGCTCGAATATCACATGACGCAGTTGAACAAGCGCCGGAACATGTGGTGGTTCCGGGGCGAGGCGAAGGTGGACGGCCAACTCGTCGCCGAGGCGGAAGTCGGCGCGATGATCTCGCGCGAAGGAGCAAAATGACCGACAAGGTGAAGATCGACCCCACGGCGCGCGTCGAGGATGGCGCGAAGCTGGGCGAGGGCGTCGAGATCGGCCCGTTCTGCACGGTCGGCGCGCATGTCGAGCTCGGCGCGGGGGTAAAGCTCATTTCCCATGTCGCGATTTCCGGCCACACCAGCATCGGTGAGGGCGGAGTGGTCTATCCCTTCGCCGCGCTGGGCTTTCCCCCGCAATCCTATCACTACAAGGGGGAGCCGAGCCGGCTCGTCATCGGCCGCAACTGCATCATCCGCGAGCACGTCACCATGAACCCCGGAACCGCCGGCGGGCACATGGAGACCGTGGTGGGCGATAACTGCATGTTCATGGTCGGCTGCCATGTCGCCCACGACTGCGTCGTCGGCAATCAGGTGATCTTCGCCAACAATGCGACGCTCGCCGGCCATGTCACGGTCGGCGACAATGTGTTCATCGGCGGACTGTCGGCGGTGCACCAGTTCACCCGCATCGGCGACGGCGCGATGATCGGCGGCATGTGCGGCGTGCATTTCGACATCATCCCGTTCGGGCTGATGATGGAAGGCCATGCCGGCCTGCGTTCGCTGAACTATACCGGGCTGAAGCGCCGGGGCCTCACGCTGCTGCAGCGCCGTCAGCTTCAGGCCGCCTATCGCGAGCTGTTCTATGGCGCGGGCACCCTTGCCGAGCGCACCGACCGCGTGGCGGGCGAATTCGGTGACGACGCCAATGTCATGAAGATCGTCGCCTTCGTGCGCAGTGCCGGCAAGCGCCGCCTCACCGTTCCCGCCGATGCCGACGACCATGCCGCCGAGCCCGCGGCGGCCTGATGCCGCGCTGAGCGATGGCGAGCCCGGCGGAGAGCCGCTCGCCATCATCTGCGGCGGCGGCGCGTTTCCGCTCGCGGTCGCGGCCGCCGCGCGCCGGGCGGGGCGCCGGGTGGTGCTGTTCCCGATCCGGGGATTCGCGGGCCCTGACGTCGAGCAATGGCCGCATGTGTGGATTCCCATCGGCCGCTTCGGCACGCTGACAGCCGAGCTGCGCCGCCATGGCTGTCGCGATGTGGTGATGATCGGCAATGTGCTGCGCCCGCGCATCCGCGACATAAGGCTGGACTGGACCACGATCCGTCTGTTCCCGCGCGTGTTCGCCATGCTGCGCGGCGGCGACGACCATCTGCTCACCAGTATCGCGCGCCTCTTCGAGGAATCCGGCTTCCGGTTGCTCGGCGCCCATGAGTTGGCGCCGGATATCCTGATTCCCGCCGGCCGGCTCGGCGCGCGCGCGCCGTCGCAGGAACAGATGGACGACATCGAGACCGGGCGCCGCGTGCTGGGCGTCACCGGCCCGCTGGATATCGGGCAGGGCGTGGTGGTGATGAACCGCCATGTGGTGGCGCTGGAGGCAGCGGAAGGCACCGACCTGATGCTCGCGCGCGTTGCCGAGCTGCGCGCCAATGGCCGCATCAAGAGGCCGGCGCCGTGCGGGGTGCTGGTCAAGCGGCCCAAGGCCGGGCAGGACCGGCGCATTGACATGCCCTCGCTCGGCCCGCGCACGGTGGAGGGCGCCGCCCGTGCCGGGCTCGCCGGCATCGCGGTCGAGGCCGGCGGGGTGATCGTCAGCGATGTCGAGGCGCTGCTGCGCGCGGCCGATGCCGCCGGCCTGTTCATCTATGCCTTTCCGGCCGAAGCGCCGGAGACCACACCGTGAGCGGGGAGCGGCCGCTCGACGTTTTCATCGTCGCCGGCGAGGAATCCGGCGATGCGCTGGCGGCCGGGCTGATGGCGGAACTTGCCGCTCTCGCGCCCGGCGGCGTCCGTTTCCGCGGCGTCGGTGGCGCGCGGATGCAGGCGCAGGGGCTTTCGAGCCTGTTTCCCATGGAGGACATCACCGCCATGGGCTTCGCGCAGGTGATCAGCGGCCTACCGCGCATCCTTAATCGCCTGCGGCGCACGGTGGACGCGATCCTCGCCGCGCCGCCGGACATTCTGGTGCTGGTCGACGCGCCCGATTTCACCCATCGCGTGGCCCGGCGCGTCCGGGCAAAGCGGCCCGATCTGCGGATCGTGAAATATGTCGCGCCTACGGTCTGGGTGTGGCGGCCGGGGCGGGCGAAGGCCATGGCGCCGGATATCGACCGCGTGCTGGCGCTGCTGCCGTTCGAGCCAGAGGAGATGCACCGGCTCGGCGGTCCGCCCACCGTTTATGTCGGCCACCCGCTGCTTGGCGAGCTGGATCATCTGCGCCCGAACGCGCAGGAGGCGGCGCGCCGCGAGGCCGGGCCGCCCGTGGTGCTGGTGCTGCCGGGCAGCCGGCGCGCGGAACTGAGCCGGCTCGGAACTACATTCGGCGAGGTGCTGGCACGCCTTCAGGCGAAGGGCCCTGAGGTGGAAATCGTGCTGCCGACCCTGCCGCGACGGCTCGCGCAGGTCGAGGAGATGGTGGCGGGCTGGCCGGTGAGGCCGCGCATCGTGGTCGACGAGGACGAGAAGCGCCGCTGGTTCCGCAAGGCCCGCGCCGCGCTCGCCGCCTCGGGCACGGTGACGCTGGAACTGGCGCTTGCCGGCATTCCCACCGTCGCGGCCTATCGCGTGCCTTGGCTGGAGGGGCGGATCGCGCCCTACATCATCCGGGTCAAGACCGCGATCCTGCCGAACCTGATCCTCGGCGAGAACGCCATGCCGGAATATCTGCAATGGCACATCGATCCGCCCGCCATGGCCGCGCAGCTGCGCCGGCTGATCGAGGGCGGGGCAGAGCGCGAGGCGCAGCTCGCGGCCTTCGCCCGGCTGGACACCATCATGGGGCAGGACGGTGAGAGCCCGAGTCGCCATGCCGCCCGCGCGGTGCTGGACGTGCTGACCTCCCGCTAACGACTTATATGAAAAGAAAAAAAAACCGCCTTCCACTGACGGGAAGACGGGGCTCTTCATTCAGGAACGACCGCCGAACCCTGAGGCCCGGCGGCGCGCCCGCTCACTTGCGGCGGGCGATCGGAACGTAGTCGCGCGAGGTGGCGCCGGTGTAGAGCTGGCGCGGACGGCCGATGCGCTGGCCGGGATCCTCGATCATTTCCTTCCACTGGCCGATCCAGCCCACGGTGCGGGCAAGGGCGAACAGCACGGTGAACATCGAGGTCGGGAAGCCGAGCGCGCGCAGCGTGATGCCCGAATAGAAGTCGATGTTCGGGTAAAGCTTGCGCTCGACGAAATATTCGTCCTGCAGCGCGATGCGCTCCAGCTCGACGGCGATGTCGAGCAGCGGATCGTCCTTGATGCCGAGCTCGCCGAGCACTTCATGGCAGGTCTTCTGCATGATCTTGGCGCGCGGATCGTAGTTCTTGTACACGCGATGGCCGAAGCCCATCAGACGGAACGGATCGTTCTTATCCTTGGCGCGCTTGATGTATTCGGGGATGCGGTCCACCGAGCCGATTTCGCCGAGCATCTTGAGCGCCGCCTCGTTGGCGCCGCCATGCGCCGGTCCCCACAGGCAGGCGATGCCGGCGGCGATACAGGCGAAGGGGTTGGCGCCGGAGGAGCCGGCGAGGCGCACGGTCGAGGTCGAGGCATTCTGCTCGTGGTCGGCGTGCAGGATGAAGATGCGGTCGATGGCGCGCGAGAGGATCGGGTTGACCTTGTACTCCTCGCAGGGAACCGAGAAGCACATGCGCAGGAAGTTCGAGGGGTAGTCGAGGTCGTTCTTCGGATAAACGAAGGGCTGGCCGATGTGGTACTTGTAGGCCATCGCGGCCAGGGTCGGGATCTTCGCGATCATGCGGATCGAGGCGATCATCCGCTGCTGCGGATCGGCGATGTCGGTGCTGTCGTGGTAGAAGGCCGAGAGCGCGCCGACCGAGGCGACCAGAACCGCCATGGGATGTGCGTCGCGACGGAAGCCGTGGAAGAACCGGCTCATCTGCTCGTGCACCATGGTATGGCGCGTGACGCGGTAGTCGAAATCGGCCTTCTGCGCCGCCGTGGGCAGCTCCCCATAGAGCAGCAGGTAGCAGGTCTCAAGGAAGTCGCCGTTCTCGGCGAGCTGTTCGATCGGGTAGCCGCGATAGAGTAGGACGCCCTCGTCGCCATCGATATAGGTGATCGAGCTTTCGCAGCTCGCGGTCGAGGTGAAGCCGGGGTCGTAGGTGAACATTCCGGTCTGGCCATAGAGCTTGCCGATATCCACCACGTCGGGGCCGATGGTCCCCTTCAGGATCGGGAGATCCCAGCTCTTCTCGCCAATGGTCAGAGTGGCGGATTTCGCCGAATTGCCGTTACTGGCGTCCATGCGGATCTCCCTAGGAAATGGACCGATATGTCGATGGGGTGGTACGTTACGGAGCGTGACCTTGCGTGTCTGTTCGGAAAGGTGCCGCGCCGCGCTGTATTGGCATGCGTCGCCGGAGGGCGGGGTGCCCTCCTTTGGCCCGATTTCCCAAGTGGTAGCGGTTTCGCCTGCTGCTCGCAAGCGCAGCGAATGAGGTATCCGAGGGCTGCCAGATGGTTTCCAGCGCTTGGATTCCGTTATTTCGCAGTCGCATCATATTCCTGCTGAAGCGGGATCATCCAATAGTCGAGGCGGTCTGGTCGGCCAGCCGCGCCAGCGCCTCTTCCTTGCCCAGAACCGCCAGCACGTCGAAGATTCCCGGCGAGGTGGTGCGCCCGGTCATCGCCGCCCGCAGCGGCTGCGCGATGGCGCCGAGCTTGACGCCGGCGGTCTCCGCCGCCTTGCGCACGGCGGCCTCGGTGCCGGCCGCCGTCCAGTCGGAAACCGCCTTCAGTTCCGTGCCCGCCGCTGCCAAAAGCCGGCGCGCGTCCGGGGTGAGCAGGGCGCTCGCCTTGTCCTCCATCGCCAGCGGACGGGCGCGCCAGATATAGGAGGCGCTGTCGATCAGCTCGACCAGCGTCTTGGCGCGCTCCTTGAGGCCGGGCATCGCCGCCAAAAGCTGGGCCTTCCTCTCCGGGGTGAGGGCGCTCGCAAGCGCGGCGCCGTCCGGCAGGTAGGGAATGAGCGCATCGATCGCGGCCACCAGCTCGGCATCCGGGGTCGCGCGCATATAGTGGCCGTTGATGTTCTCGAGCTTGGCGAAGTCGAAGCGCGCGGCCGAGCGACCCACCCGGTCGAGGTCGAACAGCGTGCTCATTTCCTCGGTGGAGAAGATTTCCTGATCGCCATGGCTCCAGCCGAGGCGCACCAGATAGTTGCGCAGCGCGGCGGGCAGATAGCCCATGGCGCGATAGGCATCGACGCCGAGCGCGCCGTGGCGCTTGGAGAGCTTGGCGCCGTCCGGCCCGTGGATCAGAGGGATATGCGCCATCTTCGGCGCCTGCCAGCCCAGCGCATGGTAGATCTGCGTCTGGCGCGCGGCATTGGTGAGGTGGTCGTCGCCGCGGATGATGTGGGTGACGTCCATGTCGTGGTCGTCGACCACCACCGAGAGCATATAGGTCGGCGTGCCGTCCGAGCGCAGCAACACTAGGTCGTCGAGTTCCTTGTTCTGGAACACCACGCGGCCCTGCACCAGATCGTCGATCACCGTCTCGCCTTCCGTCGGCGCCTTGAGGCGGATCGCGGGCTTGGCGCCGGCGGGAGCCTCGGAGGGGTCGCGGTCGCGCCAGCGCCCGTCATAGCGCGGGGCGCGGCCCTCCTTGCGGGCCAGCTCGCGCATCTCCTCCAGCTCCTGCGCCGTGGCGTAGCAGGGATAGGCGCGGCCGGCGGCGATCATCTGCTCCACCGCCTCGCGATGGCGCGCCGCGCGGGCGAACTGGTAGACGACGTCGCCGGACCAGTCGATGCCGAGCCATTTAAGCCCGTCGATGATCGCCTCGATGGCTTCGGGCGTCGAGCGCTGGCGGTCGGTGTCCTCGATGCGCAGCAGCATCGTGCCGCCCTTGGCGCGAGCGTAGAGCCAGTTGAACAGCGCGGTACGGGCGCCGCCAATGTGCAAAAAGCCGGTGGGCGAGGGGGCGAAGCGGGTAACGACCTTCTCGGACATGTCAATTCCGTCTCGCGCCGCGGAAATCAGGCGGGCCAAAGCATAGCGGGCGCGGACGGTGCGTGTACCATAGGTCCGGGACAGGGGAAAAGGCACCGGAGCGGCCGCCGGCCGCATCGGGTGCGCAAGAGCGCCGGAGCGAGGCGTGGCAGCCGGGGGCGAACATCGGCCGGAGCAGGGGAGCGTCGTCCCGGCGCGCATCGGCGCGCGGGCGGCGGGCGAGGTCGCGCGCGGTCCCGTGGCCGGCCTGCCCTTTCTGCCGGAAGGCCTCGCGGGGCGTCTGCCGGCCGCGCTTGGAGCGGCGCTGGCGCACGAGGTCGAGGACCGGCGCGGCTTTCTCTACGCCGTCATCGGCTTCGGCCTCGGCGTGGCGCTGTATTTCGGCGCCGAGTATGAGCCAATGGCGTATGTCGCGCTGCTGCCGGCCGGGCTGATCGTCGCGCTGGCCTGGCTGGCGCGGGCGCGGGCCGGGGCGTTTCATCTCTTCGCGCTGGCGGCGGCGATCTCCTGCGGCTTCGCCGTGGCGAGCCTGCAGGTGCAGCGCCTCGCCCATCCGGTGCTCGCGCAGACATTGACCGCGGTCAAGCTGTCCGGTTTCGTCGAGGCGCGCGAGCGGCGCCCGCGCGGCAGCCGCATCACCCTACAGGTGACGGGCATCGAGCGTCGGCTGAGCACGGTGCCGGAGCGCGTGCGCGTGACGCTGGCGACGCGCGATCCCCCGGCAATCGGCAGCCATGTGACGCTGCGCGCCACCCTCTCCCCGCCGCCGGGCGCCTCGTGGCCGGGCGGCTTCGATTTCGGCCGCGCCGCCTGGTTCGATGGTATCGGCGCCACGGGCTTCGCGCTGGGCAAGGCGCAGGAGAGCGCCGCGCCCGGCCCGGTGCCGCTCTCGCTGCGCCTTGCCGCCTGGCTCGACGCCCGGCGCAACGAGATAGCGGCGCGCATCACGGCGAGCGTGCCGGGCGCGGCAGGTGGCATCGCGGTGGCGCTGGTCACCGGCTTGCGCGACGCGGTGCCCGAGCCGATCGAGGAGAGCATGCGCATTTCCGGCCTGTCGCATGTGCTGTCGATCTCCGGCCTGCACATGGCGCTGGTCGCGACCACCGTGTTCTTCCTGGTACGGGCGCTGCTCGCCTTGTTTCCGCCGCTGGCGCTGCGCTACCCGATCAAGGCATGGGCAGCGGTGCCGGCGGCGCTGGCGGCGACCTATTACCTGGTGCTGTCCGGCGCGGAGGTGCCGACGCAGCGCTCCTATGTGATGACGCTGCTGGTGCTGGCGGGGGTGATCGCGACCCGCCCGGCGCTGACGCTGCGCACTCTGGCGCTGGCCGCGCTCGCCGTGCTGGTGCTCACCCCGTGGGCGATCCTCGACCCCGGCGCGCAGATGTCCTTCGCCGCGACGCTGGCGCTGGTGGCGGCCTATCAGCGTTTTGGCGATCGATTGTCCCGGCCGGCGGGGGCGGCCGTGGGCGGGGGAATTGCGGGCATGCCGGCGCGCTATGTCGCGGCGCTGGCACTGACCTCGCTGGCGGCCGGGCTCGCCACCGCGCCCTATGCCGCCTTCCACTTCCACCGGCTGGCGCCGCTGAGCCTCATCGCCAATCTCGCGGCCACGCCGCTGGTCTCGTTCATCATCATGCCGGCCGGGCTGATCGGCTGCCTGCTGATGCCGTTCGGCTGGGACGGGGCGGCGTGGTGGGCGATGGGATGGGGCATCGATGCCATGGTGGCGGTGTCGAATGCGGTCGCGGCGCTGCCGGGGGCCGATAGCGGCATCCGCGCCATGCCGGCGGCGAGCATGATTCTGCTGAGCGGTGCGTTGATCGTGCTGTGCCTCGCGCGAAGCTGGCTGATCGTGCTGGCCCCGGCGATGCTTGCGGGCGCGCTGTGGCTCGGCGCGCGCGCGCCGCTGCCCGATGTTCTGGTGGATACGCAGGCGCGGACGGTGGCGGTGCGCGGCACGGACGGCCGGCTCCATGTCATGGGCGACCGCGATGCCAGGCTGGAGCGACGTTTTGCCGTGGAGCAATGGCGCGGCATGGAGGGCGAACGCGCCACGACGGCCGGGGCCGCGCCTGATCTTTATGCGCCACGCTGCGATGCCGAAGGCTGCACGCTGGAGACCATGCGCGGCGCGCGCGTGGCGCTGTCGCGCCGGCCGGATTCGCTGGCCGATGATTGCCGGCTGGCCGCGCTGGTGGTGACGAGCGCGACGCCGCCTAAGGACTGCGCCGCGCAGGTGCTGCGGATCGATCCGCGCCGGCAGATCGGCGGAGTGGCGCTGTATGCCGACGAAGAAGGGGGCTGGCGGGTCGAGACCGCGCGACCGGAACAGCCGAGGCGGCTCTGGCATCCCGGCTTCGGCCAGGCTGACGCGCGCGCTCTGGCGAAGGCGGAAGGGGCAACGCCGTCCGGCGAGACCGCCACGCCACGCGAGGCGCCGACGGCCGGCGATGACGCGTCGGAGCCCTAGATTCTTCGTCGGAGATGTTACCCGAAGGATCAGATGTCAGTAGTGGCTCTGACGGGATCAGGCGGGAATAGCCGGGATCGAACGGTCAAAAGCTATATCTGGCCGGCATTTGCGGGCGGCGGCGGGAAGCTTTTCCACGGAACGGGGCGCGAAGGATCAGATGTCAGCGTTTCTGCGCAACCAGGCCGGCGCGAAGGATCAGATGTCATCGCCTAGCGGGAGCGACGGTCCATCTGGGATTCTGTAAGCCCTCGCCAGGAACAAGTACATGAACGATGCTCGGAGCACCACGCAAACGGGAACGTCGGAGGGGCTTCAAGAGTCGTCCCGTCCATGGCGTCGCATCCTGAGCAGCACGGCAGGGGCCCCTTTACGACTAGAGCGGCAACGAAGATACGACCGAAACTTGGCAGCGAGCGGGCGCGATAATCGTCCATCCGCTGTCGGCGCTGCTGAAAGTCGTGATCGCTCATACGGATATCACCACGCAACCGCGGGCAACTCCCTCTTGAAAACGGTTCGATAAATGGTCGCAGCCTGGGCCTTTGCTGCCGACGCTTCGGCGGCATCCAAGCGACCGCACTCGTATTTTATGTTCGATATGTCGCCCGCATCGACCTTTGGGCTTCCCGAGCCAATAATTACGATCCGCCACGCGCATCCGAGCGCTTTATTCTGAATCACCAGGCCACCACAACCTGAGCTGAGGCAATACGCAACATTGCGCTGGCCAGCATAGTCGCCCTTCCATGCGCGTTTATTATCATCTTCCATCCTCTGGACGTTTTTTTTACAATCCGCCTTTTCGGATGTATCGGAACAGTACATAAAGTTGATCGGAAGCTCCTCAAAGGCCAATGCCTGAGAAGACATCCAAAAAAACAACACTGCGATAGCGGCTGCTCTCAAAGTTCTCTCTCCCCCCAGCGCACGCGGCCGATGATCTTAAAGGCTTCCCCAGCAGGGACAGCCCGTTCGGGGAAGGCGTCTCGATTGTCCGACATCATGATGATGGTGCCTGGCTCACGCCGCAACCGCTTGACGTAGGCCTCATCCCCGATCCTGAACACATAGATCGCGCCGTCCCGGATGCGCGCGCGCGCGTCGGGCGAGACGTCGATGATCATAGGATCCCCATGATGAAGGGTCGGCACCATACTGTCGCCATCGGCCTCGATATAGCGCGCATGCTCGGCCCGCAGATTGAGGCGGCGCAAAACCTCGTCGTGGATCGGCACCGTCTCTCCCGTCTCGTCGAGAGCCACGAAACCGTTGCCGGCAGAGGCGCGGAAGGCAAGCCGCTCGATCATGGAGGCAGTCTTTGGCGCCATGCTTTGAGATTGAGACTGGGCTTGTGGTTGCGAAGCGCCCGGACCCATAAGAAGCGCGACGGGGTCGCAGCCCAAACGGACGATCGCCGCAAGAAGGTCTGCGTCAGGCACTCGCTTGCTGAGTTCGTAGCGTCCTAGCGACTGCGCCGAGATCTGGACATCCAAACGGTCCGCCATTTCCGCGAGCGTCCAGCCGTTGGCCTCACGAAACGTCCTGATTCGCTCGCCAATGCTCACAGTGTGGGCCTTTCGCAGAAAAACTTGTTCTTCGCGAAGAAACTAGGGCCGATTGGCGCCCCAGTTTCGCGAAGGAAAATACCATTACCAATCAATGTATTAGTCCAAATAGACGCTCTAAGGGCCAATCGGCGCTTTGCGAAGCGGCCAAATGGAGTTGACACGTCCAATTGGACGTCTAAAGCTCCTTGCCATGGCAATAGCGAACGCAAGCTCTGACATCCCGAAAAAACCCGCCGAAAGGCGGGTGTGGATCCTGATGCAGCTCAAGCTGGCGGGGTCGTCCTGGACGGCTCTCGCACGAGAAATAGGCGTCACCCGACAAGCGGTTCAGTACGCGGCGGGAGGTCAGCCCTCCCAATTTATCGAACGCGTTCTGGCCGCCAAGATCGGGGTCCGCCCGGAAGACTTGTTCCCGGAACACTGGACCTCCGCAGGGGTCCGCATCCCGATCAGTCAGCCGTTGCTGCAACGAGCGAAGCATAGCGATTCCGCCTCAGTCCGCCATGTCCAATCGCGCGAGGTCGCCTGACATGACACTCAATCCGCGCCTTCGCACACGCCGCTACCGCCGCCCTGGCGATGCGCTCACCACCTTCCTTGTGTTCCTCACCCTTATGGTGGGTTCGTTGAGCACGCTCGTCGGCCTGCTCCAGGCGGTGAGGTGATCATGCGCCCGTCTCCCGCCCATGGCTCCCGCTGGCTGATCGACGTCGCAACGCTCGATGCGGCCATGCGTGACGGTCGACGGCCTCATGTCGCCGTCGTGATGGATGTCGCGACACGGCGCATCATCACCTCGCAGGTCGGTAGCGACCGCGAGCTTGCGGTAATGACGGCGCTGCGGACCGCCGTGCGCGGCTCCGGTGCGCCGGAGCTGATCTATGTCGACAGCGGATGTCCGCTGCCGGCTAAGGCGCTCGCCGATCTCGGCATCCGCGTCGAGGTGATGGGGGCGCTCCAGGCAGCTTGCCGCATGGGCCCGATCGAGCGGTACTTCAACTCGCTGCGCGTCACCCTTGGCATCGGGGGGGCAGCATAATGTACGTCATCGGTCGCCTCGAACCCGATCACCGCTCCGGCTGCATCTACTGGTCGGGCTCGGTCACCGTCGATCCCGGTCCTGCGGATACCGCGACCATGCTGATCGGGGAGGCCGTCAACAAGCACAGCGTGCTCGTGCTCGGCGATGCCGATGTCGCGGCCGGGCTCGCGCTCTGGCTCAACACCTCGCCTGCCCTCAAGCGCCATCCGGGCGCATCACTCTGGCGCGCCATGCCGCTGCCCACCGAATTCGGGAGGGCGGCATGAAGTCGCTCAGCGACGCCATGCGCGGCGCCCTTCAGCATCTTGCGGGCAGCCCGCCCGCGCATCGAGTGCGTCGCGGATGGGCGCTCGGCGACGGCCAGATCATCGCTCCGGCGACAGTCGATGCGCTGGAAGCGCGCGGCCTCGTCGCCAAGAAATTCGCCGGCCTCGCAACGGTGGCGCTCACCGCCGCCGGCAAGGAAGCGGCCAAGGTGGAGGGTCGGTCATGAGTTCCGGTCAGGAAACCGCCGTTCGCTCGCCGGAAACCGAGCTCACTTGGGCGCTGATCAATTATGCGCTCTCGCAGCGGCATCGGTCCAAAAGGATCGGCCGGAAGATGATCCGCAAGATCCTGCGGAAGCTCGGCGCCGAAGGGCTCGACGCCGAGACCGTGCTGCATCTCAGCCGCCTGCAAGCCGACTAGGACTGGGGTTCTGCATGTCCCATATCGCCACTCTCGGCCTCAATCCGCAGCGCCTCAGCGAACTCGGCCAAAAGCTTGCGAGCGCTCGGAAGTGCGTCGTTGATGCCGAGCCCCTCCTCGCCGACAGCGAAGGTCAGGTCAACGTTATTGCCTTGGCTCAAAATGGAAAACTTCACGTTGAAGGCGGGATACATAGGGCCGGCGTCTCGCATGTAGGGGCCGACCAGTCCATCGAACTCGATGTTCTTGGCGATAACTTTAACGTCCATTCCTCTTCTCCCGACTCGTTGTTTGGCGACCTCAGTGTCGGGGAAGCGCGCCACCTGCGCCAGTGGTGGGGCGGCGGGGCTACCCGCAACCTCCCTAGCGAAAACTGCCGGGCGGGCGCGCCGCACGCCGCCCGTCCGGCTCCTTTTCCACCAGGGCATATGAGCACCTTGGCGCAGTCTGGTAGCGCGCCGCACGAGCGGAGCCGAGCACTGTTGCAGGGTCGCAACCTGCCGCATCTCGGGAGGTCGGCCGACCTCGCGCCGGTTCAAATCCGGCAGGTGCTCGCTTCATTTCCGGCGCGGAGGCGCTGATCATGAATCGCCGCCGCGACACCCGCACCCTCGACCTGTTCGCCGACTGGACGCCGCCGGCGGTCACCGACCGGCCGGACGAGCGCGTGCTCCGCGCCCGCACCCTGCGCGAACGGATCGCGCTGGCGGTCGCCGAGGTCCTCGACGGCTGCAAAGACAGGACCCGCGAGCAGATCGCGGCGGAAATGACCGAGTACCTCGGCGGCGAGGCGGTCTCCAAGGCCATGCTCGACAATTACGCCTCTCAGGCCAAGGACGAACACACGATCTCGTTCGCTCGTCTCGTGGCGCTGTGCGCGGTGACGGGCGACCATCGCCCGCTCCAGCTCGCGCTTGATCCGCTCGACCGCGTGAGCATCGAGACGCGCTATGTCGGCGCCATCCAGGAGGCCATGGCGCGCGAGCAGATGGAGCGCCTGGAGCGTCTTGCCCGCGCCGGACGGCGCCAGTGGCGGGGAGCGCGCTGATGCGGGAGCTGTCGATCGGCGAGATCGCCGACATCCTCAGTTTGACCAAGCGTGCGACCGAAATGCGCGCAACCCGAGAAAGCTGGCGCTATCGCGTTGGCACCGGCACCGGCCGGCCTCGCTTCTACGACCTCGCTGATCTGCCCCCGGATGTTCGTTTCGCCTGTGCGTCAGCGCAGCTTGCGGCGATCGACGTCCCGCTGCCGGTGGCTCAAGCCGCCGAGGCCGAGCCGGAAGCCGAACGGCTCTCCAGCGCGGCCGCCGAGGCGCGGGACGCACGGCTGGCCATCATGGTGGCGCTCGACCGTTTCACCCGTGAGGGTGGCCTGTCGCGCGCCCGCGCCGACGCGCTGTTCTGCAAAGCCTTCGAGGTGGGCTCGATCGAGGTCGCGGAATGGGTCCGGGCCTCTGTCCGCACCATCACCCCGCGGACCCTGTTTCGCTGGCGTGCCGCCCGTAAGGCCGGCGAGACGCATCGGCTCGGCGTCGACAAGGGCGCCGCCCGGCGCGGCCGTGGTGCCCTCGATATCGCCAATGATGGCGAGGTCCGCGCGGTGATCCTCGCGCACATGGCGCAGAACCCGTTCCTCTCCGCCGACCATGTCCGCACAGTGGTGAAGGACCGGTTCGGCGAGGTGCTCGATATCGGCGGCGACGTGGTGCCGCTGCCTACCGTCCGCACCTTTCAAATGGCTTTGAAAACATGGCGGCAGACCTATGCCGCCGAGCTGATGGCGCTGACCAATCCCGACGCGTTCAAGGATCGGCTGCGAGTGTCGGGCCGGTCGGCGCACCTCGTGAGTCGCTGCAACGAGCTTTGGGCCATCGACGCGTCGCCGGCCGACGTGCTCACCAAGGATGGCCGCTACAGCATCTATGTCGCGATCGACGTTTTCTCGCGCCGCCTGATGGTTCATGTGACCAAGACGCCGCGCTCTGCGGCGGTCTGCCTCCTGATGCGCCGCGCCATCATCGCTTGGGGCGTCCCCGAGCGGGTGAAAACCGACAACGGCTCGGACTTCGTGGCGAAGGCCACCCAGCGCGTCATGGCGGGCCTCGGCATCGAGGTCGAGCTCTCCGCTCCGTTCTCACCCTGGCAAAAGGGTACGATCGAGCGCGCGATCGGCACGGTGCAGCGTGACCTGATGCGCACGCTGCCGGGCTTCATCGGCCACTCGGTATCCGACCGCAAGGCGATCGAGGGTCGCCGCGCCTTCGCCCAGCGGCTCGGCTGCGATCCCGACAAGGCTTTCGTGGTCGACCTGACGCCGGACGAGCTCCAGGACTATTGCGACCGATGGGCCGAGGATCGCTATGCGCATCGACCGCATAGCGGCCTCGGCGGTCAAACCCCCTTTGTCGTCGCCAGCGCCGACCGCACTACGATCCGCCGGCCGGATATCCGCGCGCTCGACATGCTGCTGGCGCCGATCGCGGGTTCCAACGGAATTCGCGTGGTCGGCAAGGAAGGCGTCCAGATCGACTACACCAAGTATGTCGTCGCGGCGGTTCCTGTTGGAACCGAGGTGCTGGTTCGCATGGACCCGGCGGATATGGGCCGCGCCTTCCTGTTCGATCCCGCCGGCGAAAGCTATCTCGGCGAGGCGATCGCGCCCGAGCTCGCCGGCATTGACCCGGCCGAGGCGGTCCGCCGCGCACAGGCCGAGCAGAAGTCGCTCCTCGCCGAGCGCACCAAGGAACTGCGCAGGATCAAGGTCAAGCCGCGCGACGTGGCCGACGCGATCCGCCGCGAGGCGTCCGGCCATGCGGCGACGCTGCTGACCTTCCCGAAGCGCGAGGAAGCCTACACCACGCCGGCACTTGATGCCGCCGCCGAGGCAACGGCTCCGCCGGCGCCGCCCGCGCAGATGCCGATTGAGATCCGCGAGCTCCAGCAGCGCCTGCTGGCCGAGGAAAACGTCACCCCGATCCGCCGCGAAGAAAACCCGCATGACCGCTGGAAGCGCGCTTGCGCCATCGCCGAGCGCATGGGCGCCGGCCAGCCTGTGGCTCCGGCGGATGTGCTGTGGCTCGGCGGTTATCGCGAGGGATCGGAATTCAAGGGGTTCGCCCTGACTTATGGCGACCCTCTGGAAAAAGAAAACCCGGCCGAAGCCGGGATTTGAAAGTCAAATTAAGGAGAAGGCAGAATGACGACGAGCATGGGGCAGGTCAAGGGGCCGATTGCACTCAAGAATGTCGCCAGCTTTATGGCTTTGACCTCGAAGCTGATCGATCGGAAGCCGCACCTTCCGGGCATCGGCGTTTGCCACGGGCCATCGGGCTTCGGAAAAACCTATGCCTCCATCTTCGCCCAGAACCGGACGCGCGCGGTGCGGGTCGAGGTTGGCGAGAGCTGGACGCGCTCGACGCTGCTGCGCGCGATCATGTTTGAGCTCGGCATCGAGCCGCGTGGAACCGTCGCCACGATGGCGGAGAAGGTGAAGGGCGAACTCGGCAGCGACCCGCACCGGCCTTTGATCATCGACGAAGCCGACAAGCTGGTCGACAAGGGTTTTATCGAGCTGGTTCGCGAGATCCAGGAGCATTCCGGCGCGCCCGTCATCCTGATCGGCGAGGAGAAGCTTGCCTCCAAGATCGAGCGCGTTGAACGCGTGGCGAACCGCGTGCTCGACTGGATGCCGGCGCAGGCATGCGACATCGAGGATACGGCCGCGCTGGCCGCTGCCTTCTGTGCCGGGCTCACGATCGAGCCCGCACTGCTCGACGAAATCCGCCGGCAAAGCGCCGGGCGCGCCCGGCGTATCGTGGTCAACCTGGACGCGGTGACGGAGATCGCGCGCAATCGCGGCATCACTCATGTCGATCGAGCCGCCTGGGGGCGACGGGATTATTACACGGCCAAGGCGCCTCGGGTGCGCGAGGCCAAAGACCTGGCGGTGGCGTGATGACCGGGCGCCGCTCCATGCCGGAGCTTCATCAAATCCGCCTCTCGATTCCGCTCGGCTTCGAGGATTACTGGTCGATCATCCGCGACCTCGACACGTCCGGCCCGTGGACGATCGCGATGATCGTCCAGCAGACCCGCACGCATCACGAGGTCGTCGGCCGCTATGTTCGGCGGCTGCGACGGGGGGGCTTTGCCGAGGTCGTCGGTCATATCGACCGCGGCGGACTGCCCGCTGTCCCACAGTACCGCCTGACGTCGCGCCCCTCGGCCGCCCCGCGCCTGCGCGAGGATGGCTCGCAGTGCCCACCGACCCAACAGGAACAGATGTGGGTGGCGATGCGCAACCTCGCGCAGTTCGACGCGCGCGAGCTCGCTTACGCCGCGAGCACCGACGTGGTGCGGGTTAACCTCGACGCCGCGAAGAGCTATGTCGCCCGGCTCAATGCGGCCGGCTACCTGATCGAGGTTCGGCCGAGCAAGGGCCGCACGCTGGCGCTCTGGCGGCTGAAGCCCGCCATGAACACCGGGCCGGCGGCGCCCAAGGTCATGCACACGCGCCTCGTGTGGGACCCGAACCGCAGCGCGGTCATGGGCACGCCCACGGCCTCGGAGGGCGGGGCGCGATGAAACAGACCGTCGATTTTCAGGAGAAGGCGCGCGCGGGCTGGGGCGATCCGCCGGACTGGATCGTCGCGCTGGCAGACGCCTGCCAGCGCGAGACGCAGACGGCCGCGGCGAAGCGGCTCGGCGTGTCCGGCAGCCAGGTTTCCCACGTCATCGGCCGCACTTACGCCGGCCGATACGACCGCATCGAGGAGCTGGTACGGGGCGTGTTCATGGGCGCCACGGTTGAGTGCCCGGTACTGGGTGAGATCGCCCGCCATCGGTGTCTCGAAGAGCAAGCCCGCCCGTTCGCCGCCACCTCTAGCACCCGCGCCGCGCTGTTCCGGGCCTGCCGCGGCGGGTGCCCCCATTCCAGACATTGCCAAAAGGGAGAGGCCGCATGAGCGATGCACCCGTCGATGCCGCCGCCGTACAGCGCGCGCTACAGACCGCGCAGCTGATGGCCTATTCACGCCATGCGCGGACCAATCTCAGTGTGGACAAGATCGACAACATCGCCCGCGTCCTGCTGGCGCTGAACATGGTGGCGCACGCCGCCGCCGACTTGTTCGCCGCCCGCGACAAGCTGCTCGCGGCCGATCCTGATCCGACGTTCCCCGCCTATGCCGAAGCTGATGCCGCCGTTGCCGAGGCGGAAACCGCACTTGCCAGCGCCCTGCTGGCGCTCGGCTACGTCCAGATCCCCACCGCCGAAAACCAGGAGGCCACCGATGGCCAGTGAAACCACGCTTCCGCCCGGCGCCGTCGAGGTGGCAGGCAAGCCCTACATGCAGGATGCCAAGGGCAATCTCGTTCCCCTCTCGCTGGTTAAACCCACCGACCTGCTCATGGACGAGACCGTGCGCAAGATGGCCGGTTATGCCGCAGAGCTCAGCGCGCAGATCGCCCGCTTCAAGGGCCACTGCTTTGACGATGTCGGCTCGCTCCAGGCGCTTCTGGCTCAGGAGTATGGCGCCGTGTTGGGTGGCCCCAAGGGCAATATCTCGCTTACGACCTTTGATGGCACCATGAAGGTGACCGTGCAGGTTGCCGATCAGATCGAATTCGGGCCGGAGCTCCAGGAAGCGAAGAAGCTCGTCGACGAGTGCCTGGGCGAATGGAGCGAAGGGGCCGGCGATGAGCTCCGGGCCGTCGTCAATCGCGCCTTCAGCGTCGATAAGGAAGGCCAGATCAATCGGGCCGAGCTGTTCATGCTCATGCGCGTGGCGATCGAGGAGCCTCGTTGGGTCCGCGCCATGGACGCGGTCCGGGACTCGATCCGCATCATCGGCTCCAAGACATACATCCGCTTCCATCGCCGGGACGCGCCCGACGGTCAATGGCGCGCGATCCCCATCGATCTGGCGGCGGCGTGAGGGGGGGCGACCATGGAAAAGATCGGAACCCCTCTCGACGAACTCGAAGCCGACAACGCGCGCACGCTCGCGGAGCATCGCGAGCTGAACGACGAGGTCGGCTGCTTCTACCGCTTCATGGAGCAGTTCGACGCCAACAAGCTGGCGGCCTTCATTCAGGCCGAGGCGCGGCGAGGCGTCACGATCAAGCAACTCGTCGATGCGGTCGCTCAAGGCATCGCCTATCAGTTTGTCGCTGTTGCGCTGATGTCGACTGACGAGCACCGCGCCTATCGCGATCTGGTGATCGCCGCCCAGAAATACGCCATCGCGATGATGGACGGCCGTCACAGTATCGGGGTGGTGCACATCGGCAAGGACGGCGTCCAGCACGAGCGGACCGTTGAGGGCGTGTTCCGCAGGCGTGGGGGGCGGTCATGAGCAAACGCCCCGCGCTCCCGAAAGTCTACGTCGCAACATCATCCGGTCGCGCTCACCAGGGCGCGCTGCTCGGTGCGTTCAAAACGCGATCCGGCCGTTCGCGCCTTCGCGTGCATCTTCAAGGGTCGACGCGGTCGATCGTCGTGAGCCCCGACCGGGTTCACCTCGACCGCGCCTCGGCTCTCGCGGCAACTGGCGAGGTGCGGTCATGACCGCGCACCCCTTCGGCGCCGGCGCCGCCATTCCTGCCGAGCTGCGCCGCCTGGTCGGCGTGGTCGACGTCATCCTCGCCAGCCTGCCGGCGGTCGACCACAGCCGCCGCGACAGCCATGCCGAGCATCGGAAAGCGGCGGTGGCCGCGCTCGATGACCTCGCCCGAACCGAGGGCGCACGCTGGCGCGACAAGGGCTCGGAACTGTCTGTCACGCTCGGCGGCATCCGCGCCAGCTCGACGCGCGGCGCCGCAGCCGCGCTCCAGAACTGGCGCACGGCCGTCGTTCAGAAAATCGGGGGTGTGGGATGAGGCGCGAACGTCTTACACCCACTCAACGCTTCATCCTTCGCACTGCGGTTGCAGCACCAGGCGGCCTTGTTCGCTTTACGGCAGGCGATCGCGCGGGAACGCGCGTCGTCGGGCACGATGAACTCAGGATCCCGATCGTCTCTGCATATTGCACGCCTGAGTACGCCATGAAGCTGCGAGGTCTACTCGCGCCGCATGGAGATGCGCGCTTCGTCTACGCCGTTACTGACAAGGGACGCGCTGCCATCGGAACAGGAGTGGAAGCATGACGCGCGACCTCTCCAAGCTGAAAGCGTGTCTCGGGAGGCGCGTCATGAGCCGGCTCCCTTACGCCACACTGCTCATCGCAGCCCTGCTGGTTTCCGGCCCCGCCGGTGCCGGGATCTATGTGACGGACGGCGACACGATCATCGTCGACCGCGAGCACATCCGCGTCGTTGGCATCGACGCGCCGGAGACGCGCGGCTCGCGATGCGACGACGAACTGCGCCGGGGCCTTGAGGCCAAGGCGCGCGTCATCGAGCTGCTGACGGCCGCCTGCGGGCCGCTGCCGGCGGCGTCGGCCTCGTGCATCACCATGCAGCGCCAGCCGAAGCTCGACCGCTACGGCCGCACGCTGGCGCGCATCCTGGTCGACGGCCGGGACCTTGGAGAACGTCTCATCGGCGAGGGGCTGGTGCGGCCGTACATCTGCCCGAAAGGCCGCTGTGCCGCGCGGAAGCCGTGGTGCATGTCGGGGGATCGGCCATGACGCGCGATCTCTCCAAACTGAAAGCGCGCCTCGACGCTCTGCGCCGCATGACCACGGCGAACGGCTGCACTGAAGCCGAGGCGCTGAACGCGGCCGAGAAGGCCGCAGCTCTCCTGGCTGAACTTGGCATGTCGGATGCGGAGCTGGACGCCCATCTGATGGGCGAGCTGGAAATCGGCATCGGCGGTCGGCGTACGCCGATGACCAAGGTCTATTCGGCCATCGCCACCTTCTCCGGCTGCAAAGGGTGGCTGCTGCGCCGGGATCGCCGGCTCACCTATGTGTATTTTGGCGCGCCGGCGAACATCCTCGTCGCAGAATACGTGCACGAGGTCTGTCGACGCGCAGCCGATACAGCCTCGAAGCAGTTCCGGGCCGGAGAAGTCTATCGCCGCCGCCGGACTTCGAAGACGCGGGCGCATGCGCTACGCGCCTTTCAGGACGGCTTCGCCATCGGTCTCGCCGGCAAGATCATGCTTGGGCTCTGGCGTCGGCAGGGCGTTGTCGATCGCCCGCACAGCGAGCGGCAAGCCGTGGTTACGGTCGCGCTGGCGCCGGTCGAGGCCGAGCTGGCGCGGCGCGGCGTCGCATTTCGGAACCTGCCGGCCTTGAAGGTGCCGGGCCGGCCTTTCCGTGACGCGGCGCGCGGCGATGGCTATGGCGCTGGCCGGTCAATCGACATCGATGCGCCGCTCGCCGGTGGCCGCTCGGCTGTCGGTCTCCTGACGTCGGGAGATCGGTCATGACCTCGGGGCCCGCCATCGTCACGCAAGGCACGATCGACCGCCTGCGCCGCCGGGCGCAGGAGCTGAACATCGTTGCCGCTTATCTGCGCGAGGCGGGCCAGCGCGCGGCCGCTCATGAATTCACGCTCGCCGCGATCCACTCGGGTGCCGGGTGCCAGGCGCTTGAAGCCGCCCTCAAGAAGGACAACGCGCGATGACCGCGATGCTCCCCTTCGGTGCCCGCGCCATCATGTCCAGCCGGCAGGAGCCGCCGGACAGCCTCGATTTCTTCCCGACGCCGCCTTGGGCGACGCGGGCTTTCGTTCGGTATGTCGCCGGGCCGGAACTCGGCGCGATCGGCGATCCGAGCGAGGTCATATGGGAGCCTGCTTGTGGCGAAGGGCACATGGCCTCGGTGCTGCGCGAAAGCTATCCCTACGTTATCGCCAGTGACATCCATCCCTATGGCTATGGACATGTTTGGGATTTCCTTAGCTGGGATGACGATCTCGCCGCCACCTGGATCTTCACGAACCCGCCCTTCAACGTTGCAGCCGCCTTCGCACGCAAGGCCATCGCCATAACCTCGCGCGGCTGCGCGCTGTTGGTGCGCCCCTCGTGGCTGCACACGATCGAGCGCTATGAGCTGTTCCGCGAGCACCCGCCGCACCTCTTCGCGTACTACGTCGAGCGCGTGCCTATGCACCGGGGCCGGTGGGAGCCGGAAGGCTCGACCGCCACCGATTATCTGTGGGTCTGCTGGGTGCACGGCGCCGATCCGCGCGCGCCCATGTGGATACCACCCGGCCAGCGCAAGCTGCTCACCCGCCCCGAAGACATCCACCGCTGGTGCAAGCCGGCCGACCTGCCGCTGTTCGGGGAGGTCTCGCCGTGAAATGCACCTGCTGCCGCGACACGCGCACCGTGCTCGACATCGAGGGTCAGCCTCGTCCGTGCAGCCGCTGCAATGGCGATGCATGGGATTGCTGGGCCGCATCGCGCCGTCCGAAAGCCCGCGTCTCCAATCCGATCCGGGATGCCAGCCAGGAGCGCAATTGATGCCCCGCGCTCCCGCCCCACGCCCCGATCTCCCGCCGCTCCTCGCCCTTGAGGTTCGCGGCCGGCTGTCGGTGCTGGCGCGCGAGCACCACGAACTGCGGCGCCGCCTCGTCCAGATGGCGCCGCGTTCGCTGCGCCGGCTGCGCGCCGAGGCTGACCTCGCCGCTCTCACCCGCCAGATCCTCGCAGCCGAGCTGGCGCTCGGCCGAAAGGTCCGCTCATGAGTTACGCCCCCATCTCGAAGCAGCAGATCGGCGCCATCCACGCGGAGAAGTCGCGCGCCGCGCTCGATGACGAGACCTATCGCGACATCCTGCGCCGCGAGACCGGCCGCGCCAGCTCGAAACAGCTGAACAGCGCCGAGGCCGGCCGGGTGCTGGACTATCTTCGCGCGCTGCCGGGTCGTTCTGATCGGCCCTTGAAAGAGCCTTCAAAGAAGGTGCGCGGCGCGGTGCGGATATCCGGCGCGTATGCCGGCAAGCTGCGGGCGCTCTGGCTCACCGGCTACAATCTCGGCGTCATCGATGACCGCACCGACCGGGCGCTTCTCGACTTCATCGAGCGGCAGACCGGCATATCGCATCCCGACTGGTGGACCGAGGCCGCCCAGGCGAACCGCGCGATTGAGGCGCTGAAGGCTTGGATCGAACGTGAGGCCGGGGTGGACTGGCGCGATTGTCGGTCCACGCTCGACCACCAGCGGGCGGCGTATCACGCGCTCCGCCGGCGGCTGGTGGCGCTCGGTGTCCGAAACCACATGCCGGAGGACGTTAGCCGTTTTCAGAGCGTCCAGTTCATCGAATGGATGCGGCTTTGTGGTGCGCAGCTCCGCAAGGCGCTCAAAGCGAGGGCGGCGGCATGACGGCCCGTTTCGCATGGACCCACCATCCGGTCGGCTGTTCGGTCCAGGGCCGGGCGGACAAGGATATTCACGCGGAGATCTGGCTCCCAGCCTGGGAAGGTCGCGGCAGTCGCTATCTCACCATCAAGCTGACCCGCCCCGGATATGCGGCCGAATATTCGTCGGCGCCGACGATCGAGGCGGCGAAGGCGCGCGCGGAAGAGATGCTCACGGAGGCGGAGGGTATGCAATGAAGCCGCTCGCGCTCGAAGACTTGTCGCGCGAGGAACTGCTCGCGTGGATCAAAATAGCCGGCCTCTTCCGAGTCCGTCAGGTCGATCTCCTGTCTGTTCGGCATTCGACCCTCAGCGACAAGTACCTTGCCGCGATGAAGAAGTATCACGACGCCTCAGACAGTGAAGGCCGCGCGATGATGGCGTGGCATTCATGGAAAGGCGATGCACGGCAGAAAAACCTCCTCGACCGCATCTATCTCGACATGAAGGACGTAACTGACAGAGCGCGCCGGGCCATGGATCGCACGGAGCGTGAAATGGACCAGTGCCGGGCTGCGATGGACGCTGAATGGTCCAAGGAGCGCAGCTCATGAGCCGCACCGACCTGTTCGCGGAGATTGCGGAAGTGATCGGCTTGCCGGCCGCGGTCAAGCTCGCCGAGGCGCGCGGCGGCACGCGGATCATGGTGCCGGCGAAGGCCGGCGATGGTCACTGGCTCGTACAGCTGCTCGGCCGAGAAACGGCGGAGCAGCTGTTTGCACATTTTCGCGAACATGGCCCGGAAGGCGTGCCGCGCGGCCGCCTTGTCGATCTACCCCGAGGCCCTACAGGGTCGCTGGCGACGGCTCGCCGCCGGATGGTCGAGGCGCTGGAATCCGGTGTATCGGCAGACCGGGCTGCTCGCATGTCAGGGATGACACGGCGGAGCGCCTTCCGCATCAAGAAGCGGATCCGTGATCCGCGCCAGGGCGACCTGTTCTGACCCCGCATTGACCGGGACGCGGCAATCTGGTCACGATTGCAGCGGTAGCGGCCCTGTTGGTGCCATTTG
>NZ_JAZDRM010000031.1:0-55903 GCF_047501495.1 Ancylobacter sp. G4_0304
GGGCTGGGCGGACATGGGGGAGCTTCTCTGCAAAAACGGTCTCATAGCATTTGCCGCGACCGCGGACGAGTGCGCACGGCCTGCAGCCGCTGTTCACGGCGGCCGCGCCGACAGCCGGCGGCGACAGGCCCTTTACGCGCCCTTGGCGGCGGACGGGAACAGGGCCAGAATGTCGTGGACAAAATTGTCCGGGCCATAGCGGTCGAGCAGCCGCTTCAGCGCTTCGCGCTTGCGCCGGATGACATTCTTGTCGTCGGCGAGCGTGGCGAGCCGGTCGGGAAGCGCGCGGATGGCATCGGGCGCCTCGGCGCAGAACACCACCGCCTCTTCCCACAGCTCCTTCGGCCCCGGCGGCTGCCACATATCGGCGAGGATGACCGGGATCGACCCGTTCACCGCCGATTCTCAGAGACGGATCGTGTTCGGCCCGCTGCCGGACGGGCACAGCGAGAACACCGAATCGTTCATGATCGCCTTGAAGTCCGACGAGTGGCAGTCGTTCACCAGGCCCGTCGCCGTTTCGGACCGCTGCATGATCTGATGATCGTAGACGATCTGCTGGTAGTGCCACGCGTCGCGATCGACCACCATGCCGCGCGGATCGTCCTTCAGCAGATCGATGATCATGTTGCGCGACTTGGTGAGATAGACCGGCGTCGCCTTCGCCCCCACGAAGGAGAACAACCAGCGCCGCGTGCGGCGGATGTCAGCGTCGTCGGTCGCGACCTGCTGCACCGGATAGAGCGGGAAGGGCAGCACCCGCGTCGCAGGCGCCTTGGGAAAGGAGGTTTCCCCGACCACATTATGCGACCAGAACAGGTCGGTGATCCCGGCCTTGGCGAACAGGTGGCCGGTATCGCGCCCCCGTATGTGCTGGCACACCGTGACCACGCGCTTGTAGAGGCTCAACTTCTCGGCAAATCCGTCGAGCCGCCCCTGAAGCTCGCGGGTGCGCGGGTTGTTCGGGCCGACCGTGTTGATCAGGTCGATCAAGGTGGCGAAGGGAAAGCCGAAATAAACGGTGTCGTACAGCGCCTTCTCCTCCGGAAGGCTGGCGCGCATCCGCTCGAAGGCATGTTTCTCGGTGATCGCGGGATATTGCCACTCGTCGTCATAGCCGAGCCATGCCGGGCGCGGCGTCATCTCCCGCCCATATTCCTCGTCCCAGCGTTCGAAGGTGCGGTTGAAGCGCAGCGAGGCGAACTGAGAGACGTTCTGCGACCAGATTTCCACGTCGAGCCGGGCCGGGTCGGTCAGGCTTTCGCCGGGATGGACCATGGCCACGCCGCCCGAGACCCGGCGATCGCGCTTCTTGTCGTAGTGGCGCAGATTGGTCTCGTGCACATGGACCGAGCGCACGAACGGGAAGGGATTGTAGATCGAATAGCCGAACACCGAGAACAGATAGGCGATCTTGTTGTCGCAGCGCGGCACGCCGAGCGGCACGGCGAAATTCGCGTCCAGCGACGTGTCGTCCCCGGCGTCGGGGATAAAGGCCCACGTATCCTGCGACCAGTGCGGATGGGGATGGGGGACCGAGCGGTCGCCTTCCTTGTCGAAGCGGCTGAGCGCGATGAACGCCCTGGGATCGCGATCGAAGATCTCCGAAATCCGCCCGATCGTGTTGTCGAAGAACAGGTCGCTATTTGCGAGGATGGAGATGCGTCCGGGGCAGATGCGTCGGCTGGCCTCGATCCAGTCCTGATAGGTCGGCCGGTGGTCCAGCCGGATCATCTTCAGGCGGAAATCGAAGCGGGGCGGCGGCGTGTCGTCGTCCACCAGCAGCACGATCTGCGCGAAGGCTCCATTGGCGAGATTCCGGTCAAGGCAGAACAGCAGCTCTTCGGCGCGCGCCGCGTCTTTCGGCGTGTAGAACGGTACGAACAGATAGAGCGCCCGCCCCGGCGCGTCGCCATAGGCCTCGTCGGCCGGAGGGGCGCTTTCGCCCAGCCGATCCCGCTTCGCCTCTATCCATGCCGCGTCGGGCTTCAGCTCCAGCGCGAGGCCGTAGGCGTCACGCGCGGCATCCAGCCGCCCCGCGCGCGCCAGTCGATCGCCTTCGAGCTCATAGGCCAGATAGGTTTTCTGCTCTTTCCCCTTCAACGTCCCAGCCTCATCTTCCCAAGCCCGCAAGGGAAACAACCGCGCCCACCCCAAACAATCGTACCGAAGCGCCTCCCGAACCCGCCGCGGAATGTCGGGCGTTCGCCGATGGGCTCAACATCTCGCCGCCGACCTGTCGCGGGAGCGCTGACGGTCCGGCGAAGCGCCGTCAGTCCTCAAGCTCATACCAGTCGTCGAAGCCCATCTCGGTTCGCTTGTAGCCGAGCGGCTCCAGCAACTGCTGGATCTTCTCGCGCATCGGCGTGCGATTGTGCTCGATGGTCATGAGCCGGATGCGCCAGCGGTCGAAGGGGAAGTGACTGAGAATCTCGTATTCGCTTCCCTCGGTGTCGATCGACATGAAATCGATCTCGCGCGGCGCGTTGTGCTGCACGAGGAAATCATCGAGCGAGACGGTCGTGACATGCATCACGCGGCCATCCTGCCGGAATGCTTCGCGGCGCTCGGCATGCGGGTCGTCCTGTGCATATTCGGCGATGCCGCCGAAGGCATCGGCCAGGATGAATTCCACCTCCTGGCCGGTGACGCCGCCGATGCAGGCCGGGGAGGTGATGCACGAACGGTTCTGCTGGAGCTGGCGGAACAGCTCAGGATTCGGCTCGGCGCAGATGCCGTTCCAGCCGTACTCGGTCTCCAGCAGGTAGGAATTGGACAGCTTGACGCCATCGGTCGCGCCGAATTCGACGAAGAAGCCGCCGCGCTTGTAGCCGGTCCTCTCCAGCACCCAGAGGTCCTGACCAAGTTGGGAGACCGCGCGGGCCTCCAGGTTTTCGGGCGTTTCCGGGCCCGATCGGGCCTGCGGGTTCATGATCTGGCCGCGCTTGAGCGACAGGGCGAGCTCATGGTTGAGCAGGTCGATCTCGGTCCGCATGGAAGCGAGCCGGGCCGCGTAGTTCACCGGCTCCTTGCGCGCCTGCTTCCAGTCGGCGTTCAGCAGATCGCTCGCGTCGGGCAGCAGCCCCATGCGCGCGGTCTCGCGCACGCGGCGGCCTCGCGCCAGCAGCGCCGCGTCCTCATGCGGCTCGACCAATCGGATCGCGGCGGCGAAATGCTCGTCGGCGCCGGCATCGTCCTTGATGCTCGCAGCCGCGCGCCCGAGGCTGTTATGGACCATGGACAGCATCATGTTCGCGATGAGCGGGCGCTTGCACCCCCAGGCCGCCGCCTGACGCAGCAGCGAACGCGCCGCGGCAAGGTCGCCGACCTGCGACAGCGCCGCCGCGACGAAAAGGGTCAGACGGGCGCGCTCGGGATGCGCCTCGATGGCGACCAGATCCTGGGTCGCGAGGTCTTCCCAGTCGCCCTCTCGCCATTTACGGCGATACAACTCCAGAAGGTCGAGGCGCGACGTCTCCGGCGGCAAAGGCGCTGGCGCTGCGTCCCCGCTCATAGCGCGCCATCCCTCAGCAGCAGATCCTTGATGAGTTCCACCTGACTGCTGGAGCGCAGAAGCGCCTCACGCATCGCGGCCTGGCGGAACTCAAGTTCCTGCCTTTCCTTGACCAAGGCCTCATCGCCCTTTGTGCTCTGGGTCTGCGCCGCCGACAGCTTCTCGCTGAGCACCTTGATTTCCGCCTGCTGGCCGCGCACCTGATCCAGCAGCGCCTTACGCTCCGCCTGCAGGGTGGCCATCTGCTCCTTCATCGCCGCATTCTGCGTCACATAGGCGACGGACTTCGCCTCCAGCGCCTGGCGCTTGGCGTCGCCCTCGGCCTGCTGCTTGGTCAGCATGTGCTCCAATGCCACACAACGATCGACGAAACTCGACATAGCCTGATCGGAAGCGGCAGCCTGCTGGGCACAATAGGCCACAATACGTTCGACCTCGCCGATACGCGCATCGGCCAACGCGACAAACCCGGCCGTCTGCTCAAGACGGGCATGAACGCCCGCGAAACTTGCCTGAGCGTCAGCTATAGTAAGGAGACCCTTTTCTGTGGACGGATCATTGTAATACTTCGTAATCAAACGAACAATCCTCTTGGCGATTGAACGTTTGAAGCGAACAGCAAATTTAGACTTTGCCAACTACGCCTCCACAACCCTGTCCCTTAGAGTTTCTATAGCGTGCAGCTTGTAGATTGGAAAGGAGAAAACGTCGAGGTTGCATGGCTTGGACGCCACCGGAATACCCCCGGCATGATGCTTGCGAATATCGGAGCCGCTGTGGGAAAGGACGTCCTTATTTCGCTACGTTAATGCGCTCTCAGACTACTTCTAAAGGCCAATATCGACGTCGGCCTGGAGGGTGCGCAGTTCGCTCCAGCGGCGGAAGAACATCTGCATCCGCTCGCTCCGCGAATCCGCGACCACCTGCTCCAGCAAGCCATGAAGCGTGCCGGCCAGATCGCCCCCACCCATCGCCGCCGCCTTGCGCTGACCGTTCGCCACGAGCTGGCGTCGTCCATCCGCGTCGTCGAGCGGGACAAGCGCTGACAGCAGTGCGGCGTGGTCGCCATCGGCGAAGGCGAGGACAGGGTCCTCCGTGTCGAACCCCGACGGCGCGACCTGCGCGGCAATCACCGGGCAGCCGCAGGCCATGGCCTCGATCGCGGTCAGTTCCATCGCCTCCGTGGGCGAGGGATAGATCAACCCCAAAGCGCCCGAATAGGCGCGGGCCAGTTCCTCTCCCCCGATATCGAGGCATTGCAGCGTCACATGGGAGGGGAGTCGGGCGGACAGGTAAAAGGCGAACCAGGATGGACGGCCAACGCACAGGACATGCACCGCCTCTCCTTTAAGCCGCTTCAGGGCGCCGACGAGCATCGCCGCGCCGTTATCGGCCGCGCGTGCCTCGTTGCCTCCGCGCAGCACGAGATAGCGCTCCGGCACGCCGTGCGAGGCGCGGAACGCCGCGATCTCGGCGTCGCCGCGCGGGCGAAACACGCCCAGGTCCAGCGGGGGGGCGCAACTGGCGATCCGGCTCGCATCTATCGAGGGGTAGACGCGCGTGAGATCGGCCCGTGCGGTCTCGGACAGGCAGAGATACGCCGACGCGAAGCTCAGCGCCGTCTCCTTCTCCTTCCAGATGCGCAGGCTCACATCGAACTGCTCGCGCTCGGGGATCATGTCGGCGACCAGTGCGACCGAGGGGATCGTCAGCGGCGAACTGTGCCACGTCGAGACGAAGGCCTCGGCCCCGACCATCCGCGCGGCGGCGTCGATGAAACGTGAATCCTCCGCAGTGTTGCCGAGATGATAGGAGGGGAAAGCGATGCGGCGGGCGCCGGCAACATCCGGGCATCCGCCTCGATCCAGCAGCACCAGATCGACATCCGTGCGCATGGCGAGCGCCGGCAGCAGCGCCGACCAGACCCGCGTCAGGCCGGGCCGGCCGAGCGCATAGGCCAATGTGTCGACCAGCAGCCTCATGCCCCGGCTCCCAAACGGCCGGAAGCGGCGCCTTCGCCGCCCCCGCGCTTGGCCTCGTCGCCCAGCACCCTCAGTCTCTCGTGGACCAGGTCATAGCTCGACGCCCCCCAGTCGCGCGGCCCCGTCCATCCGATCCGGCTCTCGAAGGCGGCGCGCGACATGGTGAGATAGGGCGAGATGAGTCGGCGGGCATAGTGGCGCCAGATGCGCCGCCCCTCCTCATAGCCCCGGCTTTCAGCCGAGGTCGACAGGCCCGTGGGGTTCTGGAAGTAGACGACGTGGGGCGTGTTGATCTTGTAGAAGCTCTTGTCGTACGCGAGGCATCTGAGCCAGAACTCATAATCACCGGCCGAGCGGTACTGGGTATCGAACAGGCCGATCTCGTCATGCAGCCTCTTGCGCCACATCGGCGCATTATGCGGGGAGTTGAACTCCAGCATGTTATTGCGCGTCACCAGCGGCAGGTCGCTCCTGAAGTCGCAGCGCGCGACCTCGTCGAAGCCGAACGCGCTGTCCATGCTGTAGAAGAAGTCCTGATACGCCACATCGGTTTCCGGGTGCGCATCGAGCGTGGCGGCCTGAAGCTCGAAGGAGTCCTGGCGCCTCAGATCGTCGAGATTGACGTTGGTTATGTATGCGCCGCGGGCCAGCCCGATGCCGACGTTCCAGGCGTCGTAGATGCCGATACGGTAATTGATCCGGCGATAGACGATGTTGGGATAGACGCGTTGGTAGCGCTCGATGATCTCGGCTTCGCCCTCGGGCGAATCCGCATCGATGATGATCAGCTCGCTCTCGGCGAACAGCGTCTGATGGACGATGTTCTCCAGGAAACTCTCGATGAACTGGCGGCCGCGATAGAGGCTCGCGATCGCCGAGACCCGATAGTGACCGGAATGGGTGAAATGGCGCTGCTCCAGCGGCACGACCTCGGGCGCGGCCGGCATTATTCCGAGCGCGGCGACCCGCTCGTCCCACATCTGCCGGGTCAGAAAGCGGTCGGTCCCCATGATCCAGACCTGCTCGATGCCCGAGCCGGGATCGGGATGCCGCAGCCGGCCGAGATACTCGTTCACGAACTGGCGGACCAGTGCCTCGCGGCTGCCGTTCTGCTCGCGCAGCACATGCTTGTAGAACTCGATGTCGCGGGGCTTGGCGGCGCCGTTGCGGAACAGCGCTTCGCCGAGGTCGAGAATGAATTCGCCGTCCGTGCCGCTCGTGATCTCGTCGGCGTCGGCGAGGCGCCGGCCGTCCTCTGCGCTGGCCGCGACCTCCCCGATGAACTTGGAGAGCGGCATGCCCCGCAAGAGTTGATCGCGATAATGCGCATAGCCCCGGCGGTCGGGATCACGCTGCAGGAAATGATTATAAACCAGCCGAATGACCAGGGAGATGTCGGTCCCGCGCATCGTCTTCAGACTGTCGCGTCGCTTCTTGCCCAGAAGCGACTTCAGCTTGCCGGACAGGTAGTCCCTAATGCCGCGCTTGCGGCGCCCGGAGGAACCTCCCGATTTTTGCGACACGTCACCCATCAAGCCCAGTCCGATTCGCTGCCCTCGCGGACAACCTAGCATCCCACGCAAGGGGCCGTGACAGCCCCGCCCACGCCTCTATGGCCGGACGGACGCAGGCGACAGTCGCTTCAGCCGCCGAGCAACTGCCCGGCCCACACCCGATCATAGCTGTAGCCGATACCGGACAGGCAGCCCGGCAACACCTTGCCGTTCAAGGCGAAGCGCATGCCGCGCCAAGTGACGCTCTTGGAGAAACGGTGCGCGAGCAGCGGCGAGAAGAAGTGCGGCTTCATGCCGTTGTCCACCCAGACCCGGTTGATCTCCCGTGCGCCGACAGTCGCGAGGAGCTGGCTGGTCTTGGCGCTGTCATGCTGCCGGAACGCGCCGAGGAAGCGGTTCGCACGCCGGAACCGTCCGATTTTCATGTAGCGGACGAACAGGTCGTAATCCATGGCGAACTGGAAGCTGCGATCGACATTGCCGCCCTTCTCCCAGAGCGAGCGGCGCCAGAAGCAGGTTTCCTGCGGGATGAGGTCCCAGCGGCTCATCAGATAGGAGGAATGCCGGGGCAGCAGCCAGTACCAGATCGCCTTGTCGTCGGCATCGACCGCGAGGCGATGGCTATAGATGAAATCGACATCGGGATTGTTCTTGAAGAACCAGTTCACATAGTCGAGCGCCCCGGGCGCCAGCATGTCGTCGCTGTTGAGCCAGGCCATGATCTCGCCGGTGGAGCGCTCGAAGCCGCTGGCGATCGCATCCGACTGCCCCCCGTCCCGCGCCGAGGTCAGGTGCGAGATATGCGCCTCGTAGGGCTTCAGTATGTCGACCGTATTGTCGCTCGAACCGCCATCCATGACGATGTATTCGAGGTTCGGATAGCGCTGGCCGACGACCGACCGCACCGTCCTCTCGATGAAGCGGGCGTGGTTATAGGACGGCGTGACGATAGATATCTTCGAGTAACTCATGATCAATCTATCTTCTTCTTGAACGCCGCATAGATGTAGTCGCCACGCCCGCGCCAGTCGAACAGGACGCGGCAGATGATGGCGAGGCTCTCCGCGCGGCGGATGTCGTCCGGCGGCACCACCACCCCGTGGGGCACGAAGCCGCCGAGCCCGATCTCGTGCATCTTGATGCTGAGCCAGGACCAGCCGGGATGCGACCAGGTGCGGTGCTTCACCATCTTCATGCCGGCGCGGTCGGCCAGCAGGCCAAGGCTCTTGGCCGAGAACAGATGGCGATGATAGGGCGCGTGCCAATGCGACCAGGTGGGGCCGAACATCTCGATCTGGATCGAATCGAGGTTCGGCGTGCTCAGTATGATCACGCCATTCTCGGCCAGCAGCGAGGAGAGCTGCTGGATCGCGGCGAGCGGATCGTTGAAGTGCTCGATGGTCTGGCCGAGGAAGATGACGTCGAACCTCACCTCCGGCGGCACCAGCGTCAGCGCGTCCTCGACCTCGGCGGTCCAGACGCGGTGCCCCTTGCCGCGCGCGATCTCCGCCGCATCGGCATTGGGCTCCAACCCGCAGGTGTCCCAGGTGTTCAGCTCGGCGAGGCGATCCAGCAGCTTGCCGTCAAAGCAGCCGACATCGAGGAAGCTGAGACGCGCGCCCGTGCCCGTGCCGGGCCGGGCCGCCTTCAGCATGATGTTGATTTCTTCGAGCGACTGGTCGGGCCACGTCAACAGACCCTTGCGGATCGCATATTCGCGGGTCCGCTTGGACAGCTTGGCGCGGGCGAGCTTCCTCAGCGTGCTGCGGCGCGCCCGGAACTTGCGATAGGGGCTGCCATAGCCTTCTTCCGGGTAGCTGATCTCGGGATTGGGATTATTGTAGTTGCGCGCGTAAAGGTCCTTCAGTTCCTCGCGGCTGAGCGGAGGATAGTAGGACACCACGTCTTCTTCCTTGTGGTAGTAGACGTAGCTGATCAGCTTGTCGCCGAAGCGCGTGTCGCGGGTGCTGAACAGCAGCGCCGACGGCGGCAGCTGGTCGATCGGGCTGACAGGCGCCTGAGGAAAGTGAGCCGGCGCCAGGCCGGGCGGCGGCGGCAGCTCCTTGAACGGGATCGGGAAGAAAAGCTGCCGGTCCTTGTTGAAGCGCTCGATAAAGCGCCGGATCTTGTTGCGGGCGTTGTTGAAGACATAGCGCGGATAGCGCAGCCACCATTCGATGCGCGGGATTTCCCGGCGAAGCGCCCGGCGCCGCTCGTCCATCTCGGCATAATAGACGTCCATGTTCTGGCTGAGCTGCCCCGGCCGGACACGGAAGGAACTGACATTGCCGGTCAGCTTCTTGAACGGGAAATGGAAGGCGAGACGGACCCAGAGGTCCCAGTCGCCGGCCGCCCGCAGGCCACGATTGAGGCCTCCTACGTAATTATACGCGCGCCGTGTGAAGAACACCCCGTCCTGAAACAGGATGTGGCGGCGGTAAAGCCGATAAAAATCGACATACTTCTGCTTGATGTTCGGGAATCGCCACCCGTTCACCGTCACGCTGTCTTCGAAATACACGACCTGATAGGACGGATAACGGGAGAACGCGTCCACGGCGCGCGAGAGCGCGCCATTCTCGTACACGTCGTCAGCATTGATATAGGCGAAAATGTCGCCCGTCGCGTAGATGAAGCCCTTGGCGATCGCGTCATACATGCCATGGTCGGGTTCATGGATGAAATGAGTGAGACGATCGGCATATTCGCGGATGATCTCGACCGAACCGTCCGTCGAGCCGCCATCGACGATGATATATTCGAGCTCGACATTCTTCTGGTTCAGAACCGACTCTATCGTCTCGCGGATCGTATCGGCATTGTTGAACACCGGCGTCACGATGCTGATGCGCGGGCGCGGCTTGGCCGGGAGCAAGGGGAATTCCTGGCATAGAATTCCCTGGAACAGCCACTCGCCATATTTTTTAACCGCAGCGATCGCGCGCGGAAGCCGGCAACCCCAGCGCCGGTCGTCGAATTCGCGCTCGGCCTTACGCACCGCGTCATGGGTCCGCGTCATGGATGCCGCGAGATCCCGCGACATCTTCCGCACGGCGGCCTGCCCGTCGAGATGCTCCTTCTCGATGGCGGCGAGCCGACCCGACAGTCGCTCCACTTCCTGCTGCTGGCGAGTAATGGTCTCGCCGGCCTCCCTCATCTGTTCCAGCAGGCCTTCGATCGCGTCCTGCTTGCCGCGGCGGTCGACATTGAGCTCGTCGATCACCTCCTCGATCACGCCGAAGACCGGGCCCTCGTCCCAGCCGCGCGGCACGAAGTTCGCGACTTTGAAATTGTCGAATGCGCCCGGCGGCAGCACGAAATGCTTGCGCAGGTCGAGGCTTTCCTTGCGCAGGTAGAAATTGTTCAGCCCGTCGAACCAGACCTTCTCGTAGCCGTTCTCGACCAGCACATATTCCCATTCCTGCCAGGTCGGCTCGGTGCCATTGACGACCACGGCTTCGATCACGACGAGAACCGGGCGGAAGCGGGTCCAGTCGGCGCTCTTGAGCACCGCGAGTTCCGCACCCTCGACATCGATCTTGAGGAAGTCGATCTGCCGCTCGCCGACATGGCGCTCGCAGACATCGCGGAGCGTCACGATGTCCACGGTCTGCTCGCGCACCACATGACCCTGCGCGGCGAGCATGTCGGCGACGTTCTTGTCCATCGTCGAGTTTTCCGGGTAGTCGACGATCTCATAGAACGTCGCGACACCGGTCTCGTCGCCAACGAGCGCCTGAAGATTGATATCTTCGGGCCGCCCAGCCTCAAGTCGCCGGAAGAAGCGCGGCAGCGGCTCGATGTTGATGCCGCGCCAGCCGGCATCGTAGAAATGCTTCGTCACCGATACATAGAGCGGATCGGCGGCGCCAAGATCGATGTAAGTCCCCCGATAATCTTCAGGGAACAGCCGCGCAATCATGACATCTTCGAAATTCTGGGCGTAAGAAATCATAGATTGCGATCCAAACCGGCCGAAACCGGCATACAGAGACGGAATTGGGGAGAAATCACGGAGACGACATCGCGGGCGCGCGGCGGCACCCCCCGCGACCAGACCTTCTCCACAGTATTTTCAGGAAGCACTGACAGGCCCGAGATGGCGACAAGTTCAGGGCGGCCGAAGCAAAGCCCACTCACAAGCCGCACCTGACGGCCTCACGCCATCGAGCCGCCCCCCGGCGGACCTGACGCGCCACCCGAATAGCTGCGGGAGAACCGATCTCTATCGATGCGAACGGCGATGGCACTCTTCGTCCGCCTGCCTTTACGTGAAAGCAAGAACCCGCCGCGCGTTGAGGGCGCGGTCACAGGCTCAGTACTAGTGCGCCTTTAACCATTCCGCAACATTGGAGGCCCGGACGGACGGCAAGATCTGGGGATTTTCGTCACCGCCCCGCAAGCGCACCATGTTCCAGATTCCGATGCGGCAACAAGGCAGTGGCCCCACGGCTCACCGACCAATCCCGATGCCGGCTAAGAATTCCGCACGACCCGCCGCGCCGACGACGTTCAGGCAGCGGAGCCCTGCACCCGCTCGGAATAATGCCCCGTGAGGAAGGCGTCGTATGCATCGCGGATGCCCGCCCGCAATTCGATCTTCGGCGCCCAGCCCATCTCGCGCAGGCGGTCGGCGCTCATCAGCTTGCGCGGCGTGCCGTCCGGCTTGGAAAAGTCGTGCACGATCTCGCCGGTATAGCCCACCACCTCGCAGACAAGCTGCGTCAGCTCAAGGATGGTGACGTCCTCCCCCGAGCCGACATTGACATGCTCATAGCCGGAATAATTCTTCAGCAGGAAAACCAGCGCGTCGGCGCAGTCGTCGCAGTGCAGGAACTCGCGGCGCGGAGTGCCGGTGCCCCACATGGTGATCGAGGGCGCGCCCGCGATCTTGGCCTCATGCGCCTTGCGGATCAGCGCCGGCATCACATGACTGGAATTGAGATCGAAATTGTCGCCGGGGCCGTAAAGATTGGTCGGCATGGCCGAGATGAAGTCGTAGCCATACTGCTTGCGATACGCCTGAGCGAGCTTGATGCCGGCGATCTTGGCGATGGCGTACCACTCGTTGGTCGGCTCCAGCGGGCCGGTGAGCAACGAGCTCTCCTCGATCGGCTGGGCCGCCAGCTTCGGGTAAATGCAGGACGAGCCGAGGAACAGCAGCTTCTCCACGCCGACCCGGTGCGAGGCGTCGATGATGTTCGCCTCGATCATCAGGTTGTCGTAGAGGAAGTCAGCCGGGTAGGTATCGTTGGCGAGGATGCCGCCGACCTTGGCCGCCGCCAGCACCACCGCGTCCGGCCGGGTGTCGGCCATGAACGCCTCGACATCGGACTGCCGCTTGAGATCGACCGTCTTGCGGTCGGAGACGACAAGCTCGCAGGGTTCCGAGCCGAGGCGGCGCACCACGGCCGAGCCGACCATGCCGCGATGGCCGGCCACCCAAACCTTCTTGCCCGCGAGATCGTACATGCTCAGGCTTCCTTCATGATGGTCGAGGTTTCCATGACCTTGAGATCCTCGGTCACCATTTCGCGGCACAGTTCGCGAACCGGGGTCTCGTGCTTCCAGCCGAGCTTGGCATGGGCCTTCGCCGGGTTACCGATCAGCAGTTCGACCTCGGTCGGACGGAAATAGCGCGGATCGACTTCCACCACGACCTTGCCGGTACGCTTGTCGTAACCCTTCTCGTCGACGCCGGTGCCGCGCCACTCGATATCGATGCCGACATCCTCGAACGCCCAGGTGACAAAATTACGGACTTCCGTCGTCTCGCCGGTGGCGAGCACATAGTCGTCCGCCTCGTCCTGCTGCAGCATCAGCCACATGCCGCGCACATATTCGCGGGCATGGCCCCAGTCGCGGCGCGCGTCGAGATTGCCGAGATAGAGCTTGTCCTGCCGACCGAGGCGGATCGCGGCCGCGGCGCGGGTGATCTTGCGGGTGACGAAGGTCTCGCCGCGCAGCGGGCTCTCATGGTTGAACAGGATGCCGTTGGAGGCGTGCATGCCATAGGCCTCGCGGTAGTTCACCACGATCCAGTAGGCATAGAGCTTGGCGGCGGCGTAGGGGCTGCGCGGATAGAACGGCGTCTTTTCCGACTGCGGCACTTCCTGGACCAGACCGTAGAGCTCGGAGGTCGAGGCCTGGTAGAAGCGCGTCTTCTTCTCCAGCCCGAGAATGCGGATCGCCTCCAGGAGGCGCAGCGCGCCGATCGCGTCGGCATTGGCGGTATATTCAGGAGTCTCGAACGACACCTGCACATGCGACTGCGCGGCGAGGTTGTAGATTTCGTCCGGCTGGGCCTGCTGCACGATGCGGATCAGGTTGGTCGAGTCGGTCATGTCGCCGTAATGCAGGATGAAACGCGGGTCAGACGCGTGCGGATCCTGATAGATGTGCTCGATGCGGCCCGTGTTGAACGACGAGGAACGCCGCTTGATGGCATGAACAACATAGCCCTTGCCGAGCAGCAGTTCGGCGAGATAGGCACCGTCCTGTCCGGTAACGCCAGTGATCAGCGCGACCTTACCGTTACGTTCAACTTTAGACGACATGAAGTTTCTCGATCTCTGTAGAATGGACGCGGTGAGCCGGATTCTGCACCTCGACCCCGATTTCATATCGAACAGTTAACCATGCAAGGTCAAGCCGCAAACCTCGGCAATTCCGGCCTGCACCAAGGCTTTCGGCGCTGGCGAAGAATTACGCACAAGGCAGGCGCACCAGCACGGCGCGCGGTCGTCTCAGGGCGTTGATGCGGGCTCCGCCACCCGCTCCAGCCGGCAGCCGCGATGAGGAGCCTCATCGACATTCGTGCGAATCGGCGCGCAATCCGACGTCCGGCGCAGGTGGTGATAGGCCAGCGTCGCGTCGGCCACGCCGGGAAAGTCGCGTGTGTTCTCGAATCCCCAGATCGGCCCCTGAAAGTCCCGGATCGTCGCGTCGATCCGGCGAGAGAGCGTTCCGGGATCGCCGGGCCGCACCAGGTTGCTATTGGACGTAATGACGCGAACGCCTGGCGGAAGACCGGGAATGACATGCGACAGAGCTGATGTGTCGAGGAAGACCACCAGCGCGCCGTCCGGCACCGCCGGCAGCGAGGCCTCATAGGCATGGGGTGCCGGCAGCGACCGGCTCCACCAGGGGTAGGAGGTGGCCTTGACGGCATAGGCGCCGAGGCAGATCAGCAGCCAGCCGACGATGAAAGCGTAGCGCCGCTCCCCCCACATCAGCGCGGCCGCGACGATGACGATTCCCGAATAGCTCTCGATCAGCGACAGATAGCGGTAGATCGAGAACTGGACCTGCCACAGCACGAAGGCGACGAACAGGAACACCGCCACCAGACCGGCCCGCCGCGTGCTCGGCTCGCGCCAGGCCTCACGACCGGCGACGACGAATTTCAGTGCGATCAACGCCACCGCCGCCAGCAGCATCAGCATGCGCGGGTCGCGCATGTGGATTTCGATGGCCCGGTTCGACAGCCGGAATGCCCAGCTCGCCGGATAGAGCAGGATCGAAGGCCAGTCCTGCGGCTTGAAGCGCTCGTCAGTCCAGCGCCCCGGCCCCACCCAGTCGGAGCGGAAGATGTCGTTGTAGGCGGGAAACACCGGATTGCCGGTGAGCTGGTAGTTGCTCCACCAGAATGGACCCGCCACGACCAGCGTCGCCAGCACGCCGCAGGCGCCGAACACGACGGCCGCGGCAATGGCGCGCCTTCCGCGCGGCAGCTCCGACAGGAACACCGCGAGGAACAGGCCGACAAACAGCGGCACCGTGGTCAGCTTCAGCCCGACGGTCACCCCGCACAGCAGGCCCGCCGCCGCGATCCTCGCGAAGCCGCCGCTGCCCGCCCTGCCCGGACGCGCGACACCCGACAGCCATAGCGCCAGACCGGCGAGAAAGGGCAGGCCCGGCACGATCTCGCTCATCGTGGTGCCGAGGGTGGAAAACGCCGCCGCCCCGGTGATGCCGAACAGCGCCCCGGCCGCCGCCAGCCCGTCGCGTCGCGGCCAGTCGTCGGGAAGGGTCAGCCGTCCGGCGAGAAAGATCAGGAAGGCCGCCGGCGCATAGGGCAGCGCCATCAGCACCGAGAGCAGGCGCGGCCAGGCATTAAGCGCGTCGGTCAGCCGGAAATACAGCGCGTCGAGCCCGGGATAGAAGAAGCTCTGGAGCTGCGCGGGCGCGATGTCCTGCGGGCGCCCGCCGGTGACCGCCGCGAAGCCGTTATAGCGGTGATAGATGCGCAGATCCGGCGTGCCGTCGCCCCCGAGCATAAAGCCCGCTACGCCGAAGAACACCACGAACAGCGCGAACACCAGCAGGAGGCCGTGCTGCGCCAGCCGGTCGCGCAGCGGATGGAGCGCGGCCGGACAGGGCGGACGGCTCACTATGGCGAGCCCGTGCTCCAGGCGATCGCCGAGCGCGGCTAATCCCGGCTCGCGGGCGACCATGAGACCAGCTCCCTGATACGGCTCGTAAACCGTTCCGGCGCGAATGCCGCCGCCCGGTCCCCGGCGCGGCGACCGATCGCCACACGCGTCTCCACCGGCCCGGACAGCAGCTCCGCCGTTCGCACCACCAGCTCGGCCTCGTCCTCGTAGAGGAAGCCGTCCACCCCGTCATGGATGATCTCGGGCGCACCGCCGGCCTTCAGCGCGAAGGCGACGCACTGCGCGGACATGGCCTCGACGATGGCGATGCCGAAATGCTCGGCGAGTTCCGGGCGACCGACGAGATCGGCGCCGAGCCCGGTGCCGTGCCAGTAAATCGCCGCATCGCGATACAGCGCGTCCAGTTCCTCGGTCGAGCAATTGACGTGGAACACCACCGGCAGGCCGTCGGCCAGATCCTGCAGCTCGCGCAGATAGTCCATATGCTCGGCGCCGGGGGTGGACGAGCCCGCCAGATGCAGTTCCACCTCGCCGCCCACGCGCTGACGCAGCACGCGAAATGCCTCGATCAGCCGATCCTGCCGCTTGGCGTGCCCGCCGACGAAGAAACGCCCGACATTGAGAATGATCGGCTTCTTGGCGTCGGCGTCGCCGCGATAATGCGGCACCGGAGGATAGGCCACATGGACCGGCCGGTCGGGCAATGCGCGCTGGTAGAGCTGCGATTCCACCGCCGCGCGGGTGAAGCCCGAATTGACGATGAACGCCTCGTAGTTCGCCAGGGTCTCGGGATCGAACCGCTCGCCCTTTCCGGGGCGGAACGGGAACTGGCAATGGTAGAAATTGCGCGCCGCCAGCCCGCCTATGGGCGGCAGCACGAAATTGCCCATCGTCACCATCACGTCGAACGGCGCCTGCGCCTCCAGTTCGGGCTCGGTGACGAGGCGGCAGGCCGACAGGTCAAGCCCGAACAGGGTGCCGAGCTCGTTCAGCCGCAACCGGGAATAGGGATGGGGTGTCGCCAGCGTCACCTCGTGATCGGCGGTCAGCGCGGCGGCGATCGTCAGCAGATAGCGCTCACCCCCGCCCGGCGTGAGGTTGTAGGCTGTGTAGAGCAGCGCCCGGCGCGCGTGACGGCCGGCCGGCCCGGCGGGGCGCGGCATGAATCGCGCCCGCGCCTTTGCCAGTTCCGCCGGATCGCGCGCTTCGAGATAGGCGCCCCAGCGTGCGAGGAACTTGGCGCGGTTGAGGTCGCCGAGCGCCTTCTTGCTCTGCGAGGGCAATGCCTCCTCGTTGATGGAATAGCCTTCCAGATGCACCACCGTCACCGACGGGCAAAGCCGGACGCGCAGGCCAAGCGCGGCGAGCTTGAAGCACAGGTCGGTGTCTTCGTAATAGGCCGGCTCGAAGGCGAGATCGAAACCGCCGGCCTCGAAGAACGTTTCCCGGCGCATCACCAGCCCGGCCGCGGAAATATAGTCGACATCCTGCGACACATGGCCCGCGATCGCCTCCGCCGGCTCCCCGCGAAGCTGGCGGTCGGGAATGCCGGAAGGTCCGAGCCTGCCGCCGGCTTCCTGAACCGTATTGTCCGGGAAAAGGAACACCGGGCCGGCGGCGCCGATGTCCGGATTGCCTTCCAACTCGCGTACCAGCGTCTCCAGCCAGCCCGGCGAGACGAACACGTCATTATTGAGCAGGCACAGCAGGCGCCCGCGCGCCTTCTCGGCAATGATGTTGTTGGCCTCGCCGAAGAAGCGGTTCACCCCGAGCGGATAAAGCCGCACGCCGGGGCCGACATCGCTGAGCAGCGCCAGATCGCTGCGCCGGCTGCCATTGTCGGCGATCAGGATTTCATAGGTCAGGCCCTGAGTGTGGGCCCAGATATGCTCGATGCACAGCCGCGTCATCGCCGCGGCGTTCCAGTTGATCACCAGGATCGAGACGTCCGGCGTCGGGCTGCACCAGGGCCGCGCCCGCTCGTGGAGCTGCGCTTGCGTGAGACCGTGGCGCAGGCCCGGCAGCAGCTTGTCGGCGCCGGCGCGGGCGGCAAGGGCGAGCATGAGCGGGCGATAAAGCGCATCCGCCGCCGCGCTCCAGCTCCCCGGCCGCCACGCAGCGATGCGCTGCTCGGCGGCGGCCCGCTCCTCGCCATTCTCGATCGCCCGGCGGAACACGCGGGTCGCACCGTCCTCGTCGCGCGGATCGAAATAGAACGGAAGATCGCCGGCATAATCGCGGATCGGGGCAAGGTCCGAGGTCACCGGCAGCTTGCCATAGGCGAGACTGTCCGCCACCGGCAGGCCGTAACCCTCCATGGTCGAGGGGAACGCGGTGAACAGGCAGTCGCGATACAGCCGGTCCAGCTCGTCGTCGTTCACGTCGCTCAGCAGCGCGATGCGCCCGGCCGCCCGCAGCGCCGCAACATCGGCGGAACGCGCCAGATCAAGATCGTCCCTCCCGACCAGAACCAGCATGGGCAGTTGGGCGCCGCCCTTCTCGTCCAGCAGCCGCCGCCAGACACGGCACAGGAAGACCTGGTTCTTGCGCCGGTCGATGGTGCCGACCGAGAGCACATAGGGCGCGGCTATGCCGTCGCGCAGCTCCGTCCGTCCGGCGGCCGCCGGTGCGAGGCTCGGCCCGAAGGGGATGACCACGATCGGCGCCCGGCGCTCAATGCCGCGCGCCGCGCACCATTGCTCGATATCCGCGCGCACGCTCGCGCAGGACACGAACACCATCTGCGCCTTCGACATCACCACGTCGAGCCATTCGGTGAACTCGGCGAGAGCACGCGGCTCGCTCAGCGACGGGTCGAGGATGGGGATGATGTCGTGCACCAGCACGCTGAAGGTCAGGCCCTCACCGGTGATCTTGCGGAACAGGTTCACATAATGGGCGTTCCACACCACGCCGGTGAACAGGACATGATCGCCCGCCTTGGGCTCGACATGAGGCGACGGCACGCGGTCAAGCAACGCGCGCAGCGCGGCGTTGGCGGGGCGTGCATTGTCAACGGCGGCCTTGACCTTTCCCTTGCGCTTCCGGTCCGCACCGGGCGGACGCCAGGCGCGCACGCCCGAGCCGCCGGCGACGGCGGGATACCACAGCGGCGGACGCGCCCCGTCCAGACCGCCGATGAACAGCTCGGTGGTCACACGGCCGACGCCGGTCACATGCTCATGCGAGGACAGCCAGTCCAGCGTGTCGCCCATGAAGAACCAGAGGATCGGAACATCGAGACCGCCCGAGGCCAGAAGGCGCTTGCGGGTGAGTTCGTCGAGCCAGCGGCGGAACCAGATGCGCGGGCGGCCCGCCCTGTTCTGCACCAGAAAACGGGTGCGCCGACAGGGTGCGCCGTTCCGGTGGAACAGCAGCCGGTACAGCCACTTCCTCGGCCGTCCGTCGGAATGAAGGAACGGCATGGCCAGCAGGCGTCGCAGAAATCCCGGTTTTTTCTTCTTGCGCCGGATGGCGGCGCCCGGCTTGGCACCGGCGCGCCCTGCCGTCCTATCTTCTGCCATGCCTGCCCGGCTCCCCCTGAATCAGCTTTCGCCAATTCCCGTGCGTCGTGTTGCTGGTAGTCAAACTAACCGGGAATTGCAATTCAACGGTCGCCACGTTCACTCCCGGCGCGGCGCGGGCTGCGTCAGATAGGCGAGCAGCTTGTTCTCGCGCCGTCCGCGCGCCACCCCGTCCAGCACCAGGCCGATGGTTAAGGACAGGAAGCCGGAGAGCACCAGACCGGTCGCCAGCACGGCGGTCGGCAGGCGCGGCACCAGCCCGGTGCGCTCGAACTCGATGAAGACCGGCACGCCCAGCACCAGCGCCGCCGCCAGCAGCAGACCGGCAATGGCCGAGAAGAAGGGAAGCGGGCGCTCCTCGCGAATGAGGTGGCTGATGAGGCGCAGGATGCGCAGCCCATCGCGATAGGTGTTGAGCTTGCTATGCGAGCCCGCGCCGCGCTCGCGATAGGGCGCGGAGATTTCGTCGATCGGCAGGCCGAGTTCGAGGCTGTGCACCAGCAGTTCGGTCTCGATCTCGAATCCCTCGCTCTTGACCGGGAACGACTTCACCATGCGCCGCGACAGAGCCTTGTAGCCCGACAGCATGTCGTTGTTCTGGCGCCCGAAAATCTGGCTGACCAGGAAGGTGAGCATCCAGTTGCCGAACCGGTGGCCGCGCCGGAACGCCTCGTCCGCCACCGCCTCGCGGGCGCAGTTCACCATGTCGCAATTGCGCTCCACCACCCGGCGAACCATTTCCGGTGCCACGCTGGCGTCATAGGTGTCGTCGCCATCGACCAGCACGTACACGTCGGCCTCGATGTCGGCGAACATCCGGCGCACCACATGGCCCTTGCCCTGCCGCCGCTCCTGCCGGATCACCGCGCCGGCATCGGCGGCGATGCGGAGGGTGTCGTCTGTGGAATTGTTGTCATAGACATAGACCGTCGCACCCGGCAGAGCGGCGCGAAAGTCCTCGACCACGGCACGGATGCTCAAAGCCTCATTGTGGCATGGCACCAGGACGGCGATGTTGATCGGCGTCGACATGGCAGGCTTGCGATCCTTCGGAAACCGTTTCGGAGGTCTGCCCCGCGCGCATCGTCTCGCGGGTGACGGATGACGGGTGTCTTGTCCGATTTTGCGGTTTCACCTGTCAATCTATGCTGGTTCTAATACACACGGGGCATGTACACACGAGACATCAGCAACGCTGCGCTCTGCTGATCGCCCGCCTCGAACCGGCCTCTGGCCCGATACACTGTTCAGTCGTCCTGGAATGTTCATAAGCGCGAGCACGATTTCCCCCCTGCCTCTTTCCGCCTCGCGCCGCACGGCAGACCGGCAGGAGCTGCCGCTTCCGCGTCGCCTGCGCCCCGGCCCCCGGCCGCTGCCGGCGGTGCTGACATTGGTCGAGGCCGATGGCCCGCAGCGGCTCGATATCGTGGACGAGACCGGAAAGCCCCTGTGCGCGCAGATACTGGCCCCGGGGCGGCTCGAAGGCGTGCTTCTGCCGCCGGACGCCGCAGGCCTCGTGCTCAACGGGACGGGCGCGGGGGCGGCTAGGCTCGGCTACTATCCGCTGGAACATTGGCGGCTCCTGCTCGCGGCGCTGCGCCAGCGCACGCCCGGCGGCTTCAAGGGGGCGAACCGCGTAGCCCGGCTGATGCGCCGCGAACTGAAGCGCGTCATCTGGGCCTCCCCCGCCGCCGCGCTCATGGGCCTGCCGGCCTATAAGCGCTTCCGCCAGCAGCATGTCGGAACCTTTGCCCCGGCGGCACCGGCGGACGGCGCGACGACCGTGCATTTCGCGAGCGGTGCGGCGACGATTTCGCTCGAACGGCTCGCGGCCTGTGCGGCGGCGCTCGCCCGGCAGACCGATCGGCAGTTCCGCTGGCGCGTCGGCGTGCCCGAGGCGCGGCTCGCGCGCGAGGGCGCGGCGCTGAAGGCGGCGGTCGGGCCACATGGCGAACTGGTTGCAACGGCGGGCGTCAGCGAGGCCGAGGCATTGGCGGCGGCGCTCGCGGGTATCGGCGAGGGCCTCGCCGTGCCGCTCGACGCCGACGGCACGCCGACGCGCGACGCGGTGGCGCTGATCCGCGCGGCCGTCGCCGATCACCCCGACTGCGATTTTCTTTACACGGACGAAGAAGGGCTCGACCGCTTCGGCCAGCCCGAGGCCCCTGTGTTCAAGCCGGCCTTCAACCGGCACCTGCTGCAGGCCATGGACTATGTCGGCTCTCTCCGCGTAATGCGGGCGGAGCGGCTGCGCGCCTTCCCGCTGCGCCCGGAATTCGGTGGCGCGGCGCTCTATGATCTCACGCTGCGCTATCTCGACGGCCTGCCGCCCGCCGCGATCCGGCATGTGCCGCGCGTTGCCTGGTCCGGTCCGGCGCGGGCGCCCGGCTTCGCGGACGAGGCGACGGCGCGGCTGGCGGCAGGGGCGCTGTCACAAAGGCTTTCCGTGCCGGTGGAGACCAGCGCGAACGGGCGCCATCTGCGCCCCCTCTACCCGCTGCCCGAACCCGCGCCTCTGGTCTCGATCATCATCCCGACCCGCGACCGCGCCGGCCTGCTCGGCACCACGCTGCGCACCCTGATCGCGGCGACGGCCTATCGTCCTTTCGAGCTGGTGATCGTCGACAACGGCTCGGTCGAACCCGCGACCTTCGCGCTGTTCGAGGAGGCGGCGCGACTGTGGCCGGCGACCCGGATCGTGCGCGATGACGGCGACTTCAATTTTTCCCGCCTGTGCAATGCCGGCATCGCGGCCTCGCGCGGCGATCTTTTGCTGTTGCTCAACAACGACATGGAGATCGTCGAGCCCAGCTGGCTCGGCGAGATGGTGGCGCTGGCCAGCCTGCCGGCGACCGGCATCGTCGGCGCCAAGCTGCTCTATCCCGACCGAAGCCTCCAGCATGCCGGCTTCATCATCGGCCTGCGCAGCGGGGCGGGCAGCCACTGGTTTCCCCATGCCGGTGCCGATGCGCCGGGCTATCGGGAGCGCCTGCTGGTCCGGCAGAACCTGTCCGCCGTCACCGGCGCCTGCCTGATGATCCGGCGCGACTGCCTCGATGCCGCCGGCCCGCTCGACGAGGCGCGCTTCGCCGAGGAATGCAACGATGTCGATCTCTGCCTGCGCGCCCGCCGCGCCGGCTTTGAAGTGGTGTTCACCCCGTTCGCGCGGCTCATCCACCACGAATCCGCCTCCCGCGGCCACGCGACCGGAAAGGAACGGCCGAACCGGCTCGCCGAGCGCGCACGCTTCGAGGAGCTGTGGGAGATGCCGACGCGCACCGATCCGCATTTCAGTCCGAATTTGGAGCGCGACAACGAATATGCGCTGAACGCCCCCGCCCCGCGCGGGAGCCTCGCCCCGCGCACCGACGCGATCTGACCGCCCCGTTGCCGACGATTACAGCGCGAAGGGCGTGGGATAATCCGCCAGAAGCGGCAGCGCGAGGTCCTTGTCCGACAAGGTGACGGCCTCGGCCGCGACCGGCCACTCGATGGCCAGCGCCGGATCGTTCCACAGAATGCCGGCGTCATGGGGCTGCGAATAGGGCGCGTCGACCTTGTAGGCGACGATGGTATCGGGCTCCAGCGTGCAGAAGCCATGGGCGAAGCCGCGCGGCACCAGCAGCTGGTGGCCGTTCTCGCCGGAAAGCGTCGCGCCCACCCATGCGCCGTAGCTTGACGAGCCCTTCCTGATATCGACCGCAACGTCGAAGATCGCGCCGCGCACAGCCCGCACCAGCTTGGCCTGCGCGAAGGGCGGCGTCTGGAAATGCAGCCCACGCACCACGCCCACCACGCGCGACAGCGATTCATTGTCCTGCACGAAGCTGAGATCGAGGCCGAACGCATCGAAGGCCGACTTCTTGTAGGTTTCGCAGAAATAGCCGCGCGCATCGCCGAAGCGCCGTGGCTCCACAAGCACGACATCGGGAATGGCGAGGCGCGTAAAGGTGGTCATGCGTTCCAACTTCTTCAGGGAAAAGGGCCGGCCGCGCCGTCACCGTTCATGCGGCGCGTCCGTATGCGCGAACGCCCAGAGACGATAGCCGAGGAAATTCGACACCATCACGATCAGCGTGGTGAGAAGCTGGGCGAGAAGGTAGTAGATGCCCAGCCGGGCCGCAAACAGCTCCATCAGCACGGCGTTCAGCACGAAGCCCGCCGTGGCGACCACCGCGAAGCGCCACGCCGCCTCGGCATGGCCGCGCGTGGCGTTGAAGGTGAAGGCCCGATTCATCGCATAGGACATGGTAGCGGCGACGACGAAGCCGGCCGCCGATCCGGCGACCGGACCCGCCATGCCGGTCTCCACCAGCAGCGCAAGCACGCTGAAATGCGCTATGGCGGAAATGCCGCCGACCACGCCGAACACGAAGAACTGGCGCGCCAGCCTGCCGTGGCGCCGCGCGAACTGCCGCAAACCGCTCGGCAAGGACACGTTCATGTCCTTCGGCGCGATCTCACGCCTTCCTGGCCAGAAGATCGCGTATTTCGGTCAGCAGCACCTCTTCCTTGGTCGGCGGGGCCGGAGGAGCGGGCTGCTCGGCCGCCTTGCGGCGCAGCCGGTTGATGCCCTTGACCACGAGGAACAGGATCCACGCCACGATCAGGAAGTTGATGACGATGGTGAGAAAGTTGCCATAGGCGAACACCGCGCCCTGCTCGCGCGCCGCCGCCAGCGAGGTGGCGGTGACGTTGGAGGACAGGCCGACGAAATAGTTCGAGAAGTCGAGCCCACCGAGCACCGCGCCGACGATGGGCATGAACAGGTCGGACACCACCGATTCGACGATCCGGCCGAAGGCCGCGCCGATGATGACACCGACCGCGAGGTCGACGACATTGCCCTTCACGGCAAATTCGCGGAACTCGTTCAAGACCTTGGACATGGCACATCCCCTTGCGATTCGCCGACCCTCGCGCGGAGTCTGTCGTGCGCGTCCGGTGCCGGCAAGCGGTCTTTGGCAAAAGCCGCCCGCTTGCCGATGAGGCACGCGCGAGCGCATAAGTAGCACGGTCGCAGTTCCGTTCGGAGACCCCATGCTTCAGGCCTGGGTCATCATCGCCGTCGCCCTGGTCTATATCGGCTTCCTGTTCGCCGTGGCGAGCTTCGGCGACAGCCGCCTGCCGCGCGCGCCCAAGGGGCAGGGCCGGCCCTATATCTACGCGCTCTCGCTCGCGGTCTACTGCACCTCGTGGACCTTCTTCGGCTCGGTCGGCCTTGCCACCACGCAGGGGCTCAACTTCCTCACCATCTATATCGGCCCGATGCTGGTCTTCGCCTTCGGCGCGCCGTTCCTGCTCAGAATGGTGCGCCTCGCCAAAGCCCAGAACATCACCTCCATCGCCGACTTCATCGCCGCGCGCTATGGCAAGAGCCAGGGCGTCGCCGCGCTGGTGGCGCTGGTCGCGATCATCGGCTCGCTGCCCTACATCGCCCTGCAGCTCAAGGCGGTGTCGGGCTCGCTGGTGGCGATGCTCGGCGATTTCGAGGGGCTCGGCCTGCATTATCCGGTCATCGGCGACCTGGCCTTGCTGGTCGCCGTGGCGATGGCGGTGTTCGCCGTTCTGTTCGGCACCCGCCACATCGACGCCACCGAGCATCAGGAAGGGCTGGTGCTGGCGGTGGCGACCGAGTCGATCGTCAAGCTGGTCAGCTTCCTCGTCGTCGGCCTGTTCGTGACCTTCATCATGTTCGCCGGGCCGGGGGACCTCCTGGCGCAGGCCGAGGAAAAGGGCGTGCTGCCGGTGCTCACCGACGGCTTCTCGCTCGGCGACTGGCTGGCGATGACGGTGCTGTCCTCGCTCGCCATCATTTTGCTGCCGCGGCAGTTCCACGTCGCCGTGGTGGAGAATACCTCGGAGCGGGAAATCCGCACCGCCTCCTGGCTGTTCCCGCTCTATCTGGTGCTGATAAACGTCTTCGTCGTGCCGATCGCCATTGCCGGCCTCGTCGCCTTTCCGCCGGGCTTCATCGACGGCGACATGTATGTGCTGGCCCTGCCGCTCTCGGTCGGGGCCAAGTCCATCGCGCTCATCGCCTTTGTCGGCGGGCTGTCGGCGGCGACCGCCATGGTTATCGTCGAGACCATCGCGCTGGCGGTGATGGTGTCGAACGACATCTTCATGCCGCTGATGGTGCGCGGCCGGCGCACCGGAACGGATGACGGCGGAACGGCCCATGACGGCACCGCCTCGCCCCCGCGCGACATGGGCTACATGCTGCTCACCGTGCGGCGCATCGCGATCTTCGCGATCCTGCTGCTGGCCTATCTGTATTACCGCGTCACCGGCGAGGCGCAGCTCGCGCAGATCGGCCTGCTCTCCTTCGCCGCCGTCGCCCAGTTCGGCCCGGCCCTGCTGCTGGGCCTTGTCTGGCGACGCGGCACCGCGCTCGGCGCCATTGCCGGCATCGCGGCGGGCGTCATGGTCTGGGCCTATACGCTGCTGCTGCCGAGCCTGGTCGAATCCGGCCTGTTCACCCATGGCCTGCTTGCGGAAGGGCCGTTCGCGGTGAGCTGGCTGCGCCCGCAATCGCTGTTCGGGCTCGGCGCCTCGCCGCTGACCCATGGCGTGGCGTGGAGCCTGTCGATCAACTTCATCGTGTTCATCGCGGTCTCGCTGATGCGCCAGCCCGCGCCGATCGAGCGCCTCCAGGCCAGCGTGTTCGTGGAGGCGGACCGCTCGGCCTCCGCGCCCTCGTTCCGGCTGTGGCGCTCACCGGTCACGGTGGGCGAGCTCATTGGGACGGTGGCGCGCTATCTCGGCGAGGACCGTACCCGCGCCTCGTTCGAAAGCGTGGCGGCGATGCGCGGGCTTTCGCTGGAGCCGAGCCGCGAGGCGGATTTCCAGCTCATCCGCTATGCCGAGCACCTGCTCGCCTCCGCGATCGGCGCCGCCTCCTCGCGCCTCGTGCTGTCGCTGATGCTGCGCAAGCGCACCGTCTCCACCAAGGCGGCGCTGAAGCTGCTGGACGATGCTTCCGCCGCCATCCAGTACAACCGCGAAATCCTCCAGACCGCGCTCGACCATGTTCGCCAGGGCATTGCGGTGTTCGACCGCGACCTGCGGCTGATCTGCTGGAACCGCCAGTTCGGCGACATGCTCGACCTGCCCTCCGAGCTGGTGCGGATCGGCGTCGGCATTGACCACATATTGCGCTTCAACGCGGTGAGCGGCCTGTTCGGCCCCGGCCCGGTCGAGGAGATCGTCCGCGAAAAGCTCAGCCGCTACGCCCGGCGCAACGTCACCTTCCAGGAGCGGCTATCACCGCGCGGCGTGGTGATGGAGGTGCGCGTCAACACCATGCCCGATGGCGGCGTGGTGGTGACCTTCACCGACATCACCGCGACGGTGGAGGCCGCCGAGGCGCTGGAGCGCGCCAACGAGACGCTGGAGCGCCGCGTGAAGGAGCGCACCAAGGCGCTGGAAAACCTGAACGCCCAGCTCGCCCAGGCCAAGGCGGCCGCGGACGAGGCCAACATCTCCAAGACCCGCTTTCTCGCCGCCGCCAGCCACGACATTCTCCAGCCGCTCAACGCCGCCCGGCTCTACGCCACCAGCCTCGTCGAGCGCGACAGCCGGGGCGAGGAAGGCCGGCTGGCGCATAATGTCGACGCCTCGCTGGAAGCGGTGGAGGAGATTCTCGGCGCGCTGCTCGACATTTCCCGCCTCGACGCCGGCGCGATGAAGCCGGAGATCGCCCCATTCCGGCTCGACGAGATCTTCCGCCAGCTTGAGCTGGAATTCGCGCCGCTGGCCAAGGAGAAGGGCCTGCGCCTCACCTTCGTGCCGACCAGCGCCGCCGTGCGTTCCGACCGCCGGCTGCTGCGCCGGCTGCTGCAGAACCTCGTCTCCAACGCCATCAAATACACGCCGCAGGGCCGGGTACTGATCGGCGTGCGGCACCGGCGCGGGCGGGCGCGGGTCGAGGTGCTGGACACCGGCCTCGGCGTGCCGCCCTCCAAGCAGAAGCTGATCTTCAAGGAATTCCAGCGGCTGGACCAGGGCGCCAAGGCCGCGCGCGGGCTCGGGCTCGGCCTGTCCATCGTGGAGCGCCTGTCGCGGGTGCTCGATCATCCGCTCCAGCTGGTCTCGACGCCCGGGCGCGGCACCATGTTCATGGTCGACGTGCCCTCCGCCCCGCCGATCCCGGCGCTGGAGCGCCAATCCCCGCCCGCCGCCGCGCCGGCCGGGACCCTGACCGGGCTGAACGTGCTGTGCATCGACAACGACCCCGCCATTCTGGACGGCATGGAGACGCTGCTGACCGGCTGGGGCTGCCGCGTGATCAAGGCGTCCGAAGTGGGCGAGGCGCTGGCGACGCTGCGCGAGAAGCGGCTGCGGCCGGACGCGCTGCTGATCGACTACCACCTCGACGACAATGACGGCATCGAAGCCACCAAGCATCTGCGCTGGAAGCTCGGCCAGTCGCTGCCCGCCGCGCTGATCACCGCCGACCGCTCGCGCCGGGTGCGCGACACTGCGCGCGAGACCGAGATGGAGGTGCTGAACAAGCCGGTGCGCCCCGCGGCGCTGCGGGCGTTGCTGGCGCAGTGGCGCGCAATGCGGATCGCCGCGGAATAGGCGGCGGCTCGCCTTAAGGAGTCCCTGTCAGGGATCCATCACCACGGCGGTGCCGACCCGCACGCGGGCGTAGAGGTCGATGATGTCGTCATTATGCATGCGCACGCAGCCATAGGAGGCGAAGGTGCCGATCGACTTCGGCGCATTGGTGCCGTGGATCGCGTATTGCCCGCCGCCCGAAAGCGTCATCGCGCGCGCGCCCATCGGATTTTCCGGCGTGCCGCCGGGGATCACGTCGGGCAGCTTGGGATTGTCGCGGCGCACCTCCTCGGGCGGCGACCAGGCCGGCTCGACATATTTCGCGTCGATCCGCACCGCGCCGTTCCACTGCTTGCCGCGGCGGCCGACCGCGACCGGATAGCGGATCGCCTTGCCGTCGCCGACCAGCAGATAGAGCTTGCGCTCCTTGGTCTTCACCACGATCGTGCCAGGGCGCAGGCCGTCATCCTTGAACGGCACGGTCTCGCGGGCATGGCCCGGCGCGACGGCGGCGAGCGTGGCGAGCAGGGCGGAAACGCAGAACAGGCGGCGGCGTGACATGGTTCTTCCCGTCGAGGACAAGGCGCGGCGATTCCCGGAGGGTCTTCAGGCGGCCTGGCCGCGACGGCCATGGCGCCCGTCGATTTCGTCCAAGGACGGGGATGGAGGCAATACCCAAGTGCCATGAGGCAGGCGGAAACCCCATAACGCGCGCCATTTTTGCCACATCACAAAAAAACCCAATGTCTGGTTGCAAGTTTGCGGCGCGCGCAATTGCACAGATGGCGGCACCATGTATGCATATTGTGCCGTGGAATAGTTCGGTGAGCCGGCTGGCGGGGATCGTTGGGCCGGAGCCTATTAGGGGAATACCAATGCTGAAGTCGTTTCTTGTGATCTCGTCCTCCCTGGCCATGATCGGCGCCGCTCTGGCCGCCGACCTGCCCCAGCCCCAGCCGGTTCCGGCCGAAGCTGCTCCGATCGGCAAGGCCCCGATCGGCAAGGCTCCGGTTGGCAAGGCTCCCGAGCCGATCGTCACCAAGGGCTGATAAGCCTTTCGGAACCGGATACGGCATCCGTTTCCGGCCTTCGCGGCAGCGGGCCACCCGTCTGCCGCGAAGGCCGAATTAAGCCGGTAGATTATTCCTGATGACTGGACGGGGTGTTGCCATGAAAGTCTCTCCGGAGGCGGGAATGCGCGACCTTTTTGCTGTTGCGTTGAGCGCCATCTGTTTCCTTGCTGTGCCGGGCCTGTCCGCCAGCGCATCGACGCAGGGCGCCGGAGGTACGTCGCAACAGGCGACCGCCGCCAAGATGCAGCAGAACGGCACGGCCGCCTCGCGGCGAACGGCAGCCCAGTTGCCTCTGGTGGCGCCGCGGCCGCCGGATCCGGAACTGATGAGCCCCAATGGCGACATCGTGCCCGGCCCCTATTACGTCGATTTCCGTGCCCGTACCGCCGCGTCCTACGGCCATGCCTTCACCTGGTTCGGCAAGTCGACGCAGCGCGAGGTGGACGTCGCCGGTCTTCATCCGGCCACCGACAGCGTCGTGCCCTATATTCTCGGCCACGTGATGTGGGTGAAGTCCGAGACCGGCGCGAGCTATGGCGATCTCGATGAAGAATATCTGACGGCGAATTACCGCGTCTACCTCTCCGCCGAGGATGCGCAGAAGGTCTTCGCCTATATACGCAAACTTCAGGACACCACGCCGTTCTGGAACGCGGGCACCACCAACTGCACCTGGTTCATTGGCCAGATCGCCACCTATATGGGCCTGAAGACGCCCTCGCACCTGCTGGTGCCCGAGGAATATGTCAACGAGCTCAAGAAGATGAATAACGGCGTGCAGACGGCGCACCTAGCACCGTCCGAAGACTGACGGGCAGGCCGCGCTTCCCGGAGAGGCGCCCGGCCCGGCGTCGGCTGCCCTTATGCTCAAACGGCATGATCGGCCGACCGGCCTGGCGAACGCGCTTACATCTGCCCGTTCGCCGCCGAACCTTTTGCCATCTGCAAGCAGGGTGACACGGCGAGCTGGCGCCAGCGGCGACCGGCCGTCCTTCCGCGCCTGCAATATAAGGCAGGCAGGCACGACGAGACAATCGACGGCGCCGATGCCGACACGCCTGTTGATGATCCGTGATGAAAGAGGCACGCGCTCCTGCCCGGCCACTCTCCACAGGGAGCGGCCGCGAGGAGGGATTGGACGGCCTCCGGAACGAGGCCGGAGCACGTCCGGCGTCGGTCCCATGAAGGAGATAGCGCTCCGAAAAGCGGCAAGGCGCTTGCGCTGTCGGCCGAGGCCATCGCCGGCGCGGGGCGTACCGATCCGCGTTCGTTCAGTCCTGGCGGCGATCGGGAAAGCCTCGGGGCTCGGTGCGCAGGCTCGGGTTCGGCGCTCCCCACGAGGCCCTGACATCCAGTACGCAACCGCAGGCGCCGCCGCGACACCGGCGCGGTTGATGAATGACGCGGGTGCCGGCGCCACTCAGTTCGCGGTCTGCGCCCAGGTGCCGCCTTCGATCTTGGACGCGGCGATAACCGCCTGGGTGCGGCTCTCCACGCCCAGCTTCTGCAGGATTGCCGAGACATGCGCCTTCACCGTCGCCTCGGAAACCCCGAGCTCATAGGCGATCTGCTTGTTCAGCAGCCCTTCCGACAGCATCATCAGCACCCGCACCTGTTGCGGGGTTAGCGTCGCGAGCCGCGCCACCAGCGCCTTGGTCTCGCGGTCGCCATCGGTGGAAAGGTCGATATCCGGCGGGGTCCACACCCGGCCTTCCAGAACGGCGGCCACCGCCTCGCGCATGGTGTCGACCGCGCTGGTCTTCGGGATAAAGCCGGACGCGCCGAACTCCATGCAGTGGCGGATCACCCCGGCCTCTTCATTGGCCGAGACCACCACCACCGGAATGCCGGGATATTGCGCGCGCAGATACATCAGGCCGGAAAAGCCGCGCACGCCGGGCATGGTCAGGTCCAGCAACACGAGATCGATGTCGGCCTCGCGCTCCAGCAGGGCCTGAAGGTCCTCGAAGCCGCCCGCCTCGAACAATTCGACCGCCGGAAACTGACGTAGCACCGCTTCACGCAGCGCGCCCCGGAACAGCGGGTGATCATCGGCGATGGCCAGCCGGAAACTCGTCGTCGTGTCCACCTTGCAGCGGCCCCTTCCACCGGCGCGGGCATATGACCCATGCCTCGCCCCTACCTATACGCCCTTCGTCGCATTTGCGCGCGCAGATCTTGGTTCGCCCGACCACCACACGCAAGCGCCGTTCGTCGCGGCCGCCACCGCGCATGATTGTCACATGACGACCTTTAGTTACGATCTCCGACAAACGCCACCACCAATTCGCGCCGATGCGGCCGCGCCCGGTGCTCGACAAGGTAAATGCCCTGCCAGGTGCCGAGCGCCATGCGCCCCGCGATCACCGGGACAGTGACGCTGATGCCGGTCAGCACCGCCTTCACATGGGCCGGCATGTCGTCCGGGCCTTCCATGTCGTGCACCCAGCCCGCGTCCTCCGGCGCCAGCCGGTCGAGCGCGGTCAGCAGGTCGACGCGGACATCTGGGTCCGCATTCTCCTGAATGGTGAGCGACGCCGAGGTGTGGCGGCAGAACAGCGAAACCTCGCCATCGCCGGCGCCGATCCGCTCCAGGAAGCCCGCAACCTCCCGCGTGAGCTCGGTAAATCCGCGCCCGCGCGTGTCGACCACAAGGCGCGCGGTCACCCGCCGCGTCACCGCCGTCTCGCGCAGATCGTCATAACGTAGCAGGCTCATCGCGTGTTTCCCTATCTCTGGGTGCTGGACGAATGGCCATGGCTGGTCTTGGATAGGCCATGCTCACCCGCTGGTGCCCGCCGCGCTGCGCGCCTTCCTGGCGACAGCCGCTCCTTCCCTGACATTTGCCGGAACCTGCCATGTCCGCCGCCGTGCTCAAGCTCGACCCCGCCCTGTTCGATCCCGCCGCCATCGCTCCCGACACCCGCGCCATCAATGCCGGCATCGTCAAGGCGCTCGGCGCGGTGCCGGACCGCTGGATCTACCCGATGGCGGTTTTGCGCAAGCTGCGGCTGGAGGGCAAGGGCCCGTTCCCGCTCGCCCCTGAAAGCCCGCTGGCGCAGGTGATCGAGATCGACGGCCCGCATGGCCCGGTACCGCTGCGCATCCTCAGCCCCGAGGCGCCGAAGGGCGTCTATCTGCACTTTCACGGCGGCGGCTGGACGCTGGGATCGGCCCGCGAGAATGACGGACTCAACCACCGTTTCGTCGAGCGCACCGGCTTTGCCGTGGTCTCGGTCGATTACCGCCTCGCGCCCGAGCACCCCTACCCGGCCGGACCGGACGATTGCGAGGCCGCCGCGCTGTGGCTGGTGCGGGAGGGGCCGGCACAGTTCGGCACCGATCGCTTCGCCATTGGTGGGGAATCGGCGGGCGGCAATCTCGCGGTCTCCACCCTGCTGCGGCTGCGCGACCGCCACGGTCTCACCCCGTTCCGCGCCGCCAGCCTGCACGCCGGCTGCTACGACCTCGGCCTGACGCCGAGCGCGCGGCAATGGGGCGACGAGCCGCTGGTGCTGAACACCCGCGACATCAACGTCTTCGTCGGCCACTATCTGCGCGAGGGCGGCGATGTGGCGACGCCGGACATTTCCCCGCTCCATGGCGATCTGTCCGGCCTGCCGCCCGCGCTGTTCACGGTCGGCACCCGCGATGCGCTACTGGACGACACGCTGTTCATGGCGCCACGCTGGCTGGCGGCGGGCAACCGCGCCGAACTCGAGATATTCCCCGGCGGCTGCCATGTGTTCATCGGCTTCCCCGGCACGCTGGCCGACGCTGCGCTGGCGCGCATTCACGGCTTCATCTCCGCCGCATGAGGCCGACGCCGATACGCCTGGTTCAGAGCCGTTCGCCCTGCGGCGGCTCGCTGCGCAGCCGGTCCACCATGTCCCGAAAGCGGCGGAAGGCATATTCCGCCATGTCGATCGCCTGATCCATCGCCTCGCGCAGCCGGGTCCGCTCCTCTTCCGGGATCGGCTTGCCGGCTTGCGGCGGAGGGGTTGGCGCACTGCCGGGCGGCGTGCCGGGCACCGGCGCCGGTGGCGCCATGATGTCGGGCACGGCCTGCTGTTCCAGCGTCGCGATGCGGGCGTGCAGGCGCGCGATCTCGGCTTCCAGCGCCGCGCGATCCTCGGGAACCGCCTCGCACACCCAGGAGGTCGCGCCGGCGGGAGCGCCGCGCGCGCGGCAGAACGACATCGCGCCGCTGCGCGTGTCGAGCTTGAGAATGCCGCCGTCGACCGGCTGAATCGTGAAGCGCCCATCCGCTTGCGGCGCGGCCTCTACCCTGTCCTGGGCCGAGGCACCGGCCACCGACAGCACCAGGCCGACGCCCAGGCAAGCGGCGCGCGTGATGGCAAGATGTACGAGATTCGAGGTCATCGGCGGCCCTCCCGGCAGGAGAGGCGCCGCCCGCCGTCACGGCGTGAACGGCGCCCGTCCGCTGGACAACGCGGCATCGAGCAGATCGATCCGATCCTGACCCCAGAAGACCTCGCCGTCGAGCACATAGGCGGGCGAGCCGAACACATCCGCCGCCACAGCCGCATCGTGATTCGCCTGATAAGCAACGGCGGCCTTCTCGCCCGACGCCGCGTCGAGCAGCTTCGCCGGCAGGCCGAGTTCGGCGAGCACCGCCGCCAGCGTCGCCGGATCCGCGAGGTTTTCCTCCCTCTGCCAGACGCCCGAACACATCCGGCCGACCAGCGCGGAGACGTCGTGTCCGCCCTCGATCGCCGCGATCACCAGCCCGTCGGCAAGCGCGGGATTGAACGGCCAATGCGCGGGGGAAATGTTGAAATCGATGCCGCGCGCCTCGCGCCAGCGCTTCAGTTCGACCAGCCGGTAGCGCTGGCGCGCGGGGTGGCGCTTGGCCAGCGGCAGGCCGCCGGTCTGCGAGAACAGTTCGCCCAGGAACACCGGCCGGAACGAAACGCGCAGACCGTGCCGCCGCGCGACGTCGAGAAAGGCGTCGTGACCGAGGAACGCCCACGGGCTGACGACGGAGAAGTAATAATCGATGTGGCGGGACATGGACGCGGCACTCGGCAATGACGGAAGGTGACGGTCTGTCACGCTAAACGGTCCGTCCCTCGCCGGAAAGTCCAGCCGCCGGCCTCTCCCCGCAAAACAAAACGGCGCCCGAAGGCGCCGCCTGCCCGCACATGAAAACGGCGCCCGAAGGCGCCGCTTGCATGTCGGTGGGTCGTCGCTCAGGCGGCGGCGCGGACCGGGAAAGCCGCGATCATCTGGCGGAGCTCGCCGATCGCCTCTTCCACTTCACGCTTCTGCTGTTCCAGCAGGCCGAGCTGCTCGACGCACTTCTCGCGGGTCAAGGCAAGGCCGCCGGCCGGCACCGGGCCGCCCTCGCGCAGCGCCACCATCGACTTGATCTCGGCGAGGGTGAAGCCGAGCTTCTTGCCCTTGAGGATGATGGCGAGGCGGGCACGCTCGGCGGCGCTGTAGAGCCGGGTCAGGCCCTCGCGGCGCGGCGACAGCAGGCCCTTATCCTCATAGAAGCGCAGGGCGCGCAGGGTGATGTCGAACTCGCGGGCGAGGTCGCCAATGGTAAACAGCTCGGTCTCGCCGGCGGCGGGGACGGAGGCGTCAAGCGAGCGGTCTGCCTCGAAGGAGGTAAAATCCATAATGGCAACTCCGGGTGTGACGGGGAAGGTCAGCGTCGTTGCCATGAACTGTACGGGCGCAGTTGCCCTAGGGGGAGAAACTCGCACCCTCCCTTAGGGCAACTTACTGTTAAACGAAAATTCAAATAATTGATTTTACTATCATAATTCCGTTTTGACGCCGCAGGCATGGCCGCACGCACCTTTACGTTCCGGCAGGTTAAACCGCTCGCGCGCCGCACTGCACCATTGGTAGATGCGCAAATCACGAGCCGCACACGCCCTGCGTCGTGTGTGGAATGAATCGCGATGCGCCGGTGAAACACGTCCCACGGCTCGCCACGGTCCTGCGGCATTAACGCCACATTTACCAAAAATCGAAAGAGTTGCCCCCGGTAGCTTCCTGCGCTGCGCCGGCGATTCCCGCCGCGTCCAGCGCCCGACGCGACGGAGAGAACGGTGAGGCAGCAAGCCCCCACTTCCACCGGGCAGATTTCAACGGAAGCCTGGACCGCGATGCGCGACGCCGCGCAGCGTGCCGGCCTTCCCCTCGACCAGTGGCTGCGGGCGCAACTGTTCGGCGCGCAGGCGCTCGCCGCCGACACCGCGCCGGGCAGCCCCGGCAGCGTCGCCGACCTGCACCGCCGCGTGCAGGAGCTGGCCAGCCAGATCGAGCAGCTCGCCGATCGCGCCGCGCCAGCCCCGATCGCCGACCCGACACCCGGCCGCCCCTCGCCCGCCGCCTATGCCGAGGCGAAGCTGGAAGCCGCGATCCGCCACATTAACGAGCGCATGAGCGAGATTGGAGCCGCGCGCCCCCGAGCGGCCGAGAGCCCCGCTGTCGAGACGCCGCCCCGGCGGCCGGATCTGCGCGCCGCCGATCCCCTCGCCTCCGCGAGCTTCGGGCGCCAGCTCGACGACATCCTGCATGCGCCGGACGCCACGACGCAGGCCTACGATTCCGCGCCCGTAACCGCCGACGGCATCGAGGCGGCGGTGGCGGAAATCGCCGCGCGCCAGAACGAACTCGACGCGCTCGCCGCCGGCCGCGGCACACGCGATGTTTCCATCCATGAGCCGGTCGCCGCTCAGCCCGCCTTCCAGCAGCCGCTGCCGCGCGAGCCCGCCGTGCCGGCGCCGCGCGAGTTGCCGGCCTATCCGACGCTGCCGCGCGCGCCGCGCCCCGAGCTGAACCTGGAGCGCTCCGCGCGGGCCTCGGAAGCCAGGGCTCCCGAGGCCCCGGTCGCGAATGAGGCGATCGCCGCGCTGCATCATGAACTGTCGCAGATGCGCGAGGCGCTCGACCAGCTCGCCCCGCGCCGTGCGGTGGCCGAACTGCAGCGCACCGTTGCCAGCCTTGCCGAGCGCGTGGAGCGCAGCGGCGCGGCCAATGACGACATCAAGGCCACACTGGGCGCGCTGCGCGAGACCATCGGTGCGCTGCGCCTGCCCGAGCACAGCACGGTCGTCACCGGCCGGATCGACACGCTGGCGCGCAAGATCGACCTGCTGAACGCCAAATCGATCGACGCCTCCGCCATCAGCCGGCTTCAGGCGCAGTCCTCGGAAATCCGCGACTTGCTCGCCCGCACGCTCTCCGCCGATTCGGTTCAGCGCCTCGCTGAACAGGTGGCGCTGCTGGCGGGCAAGATCGCCGACCTGTCCGGTGCGCAGGAAACCATGATGCGCACGCTGGTCGCGCCGCTGGAGCAGCGGCTGGACCGGATCGCCGACCGCATCGAGACCCATGGCGCCAAGGTGCCGGCCATCCCGGTCGACGATATCTTCCGCCGGCTCGATGCCATCCAGCTCAATGTCGCCAGCGTGCGCCGCGAGCCCCCGGCGGGCATGGAAGCCATGTTCCAGGGCCTGACCGAGCGCCTCACACGCATCGAGCGCCCGGCGGTGACGCCCGATGTTGCCACCAGCCAGCAATTCGAGACGTTGAGCCGCCAGATCGCGGCGCTTGCAACCAAGCTCGACGGCATCGGCGCCCCGGCCACCGAGATCGCCGGCCAGATTTCCGGCCAGATCACCGGGCAGCTCTCGGGCATCGAACGCACGCTCAACGACCTGTTCATCCAGGTCGAGGAGACCCGCGCCACCATGGTCGCCGGCTCCGGACCGCGCACGCCCGGCCCTTCCCGCTCCGGCGTTCACACCGGCCCCGCGCCCGGCGCCGCGCTTCTGAAGCGCGAGATGGCGACCATCGAGGCGAGCCGTGCCTCGGCGGCGAGTTCGGCGCCCGCGGCGCGCGCACCCTCGCCGGCCCCGGCCGCCGCCCCGCGCGAGGCCTTCGCGCCGCAGATGATGCGGGCCGCGCTTGAGGAACTGGTCCGCGCTTCCGCTCCTGCCCCCACTTCCCCGGCAATCGTTCCGGTCGCGGCCGTCCCGGCTCCCCAGCCGCAGGCCGCGGCGGCGCCGGTCGCGCCCCCTGCGCCGATCCCTGCCGTAGCGCAGCCCGAAGTCGAACCCGAAGCGACGCCCGCGCGCGCAGCCGCGCCGGAGATCGCACCTGCACCACCCGTCGTCGCGCCCTCCCCGCGCGATTTCGACGACGAGCTGGGCACGCCGGTCGACCTCGACGCGCTTCATCCCGCGCCGCCGGTGCCCGACGCGGTGAATGATGACGGTGCCCCGGCCCGCGTCGAGTTCATCGCCCGCGCGCGCCGCGCCACGCAGGGCGCCGCGCCGGTGCTGCCGTCGAGCCATCACCATATCGGCCACCGCCAGCAGCGCGAGCGGCCCACGCGCTGGCTCGCCCGCATCCGCGCCATGCTGCTGATCGGCCTGTGCGGCTCGGCGCTGGCCTTCGGATCATGGCACCTGCTCGGCGCCATGCGGCAGGCGCAGCTTCAGGCCAGCGGCAATGCCCCCGCTCCGGCGATGACCGCGCGCAGCCAGCCGGCGCGCGGCCAGCCCGCCATGGCGCCGGGCGACATCACCGGCTCCATCGGCAAGGCCGCGACTCCCGCGCCCAAGGTGGCGGCGCCCGCCCCGGCCCCAGCCGCACCTTCTCCCGCTCCCCAGCCCTCCAGCATGTCGCAGCCGGCGGAGCTTCCCGGCGGCATCGGCAGCCCGGGCCTGCGCGCGGCCGCGCTCTCCGGCGACGCCGGCGCGGCGTATGAGATCGCGCACCGCTTCATGGAAGGCAACGGCGTGCCGGCGAGCGTGACCCGCGCCGCCGAGTGGTTCCAGTACGCCGCCGCCAATGGCTCGGTCCCGGCCGCCTACCGGCTCGGCGCGATCTATGAGAAGGGCATGGCAGAGGTGCCGCGCGATATTGCCCGTGCCCGCCAGCTCTACGAGCAGGCCGCGACCGGGGGCAATGTCCGCGCCATGCACAATCTCGGCGTGCTGCTGGCGGCCGGCGTCGACGGCCAGCCGGATTACCGCAGCGCCGCCGAATGGTTCACCCGCGCCGCCGAGCGCGGTGTGCGCGACAGCCAGTACAATCTCGCGGTGCTCTACGCGCGCGGCTTCGGGGTGACGACCAATCTGGCCGAGGCCTGGCAGTGGTTCTCTCTGGCTGCGTCCAGCGGCGATAACGAAGCCGCCGTGAAGCGCGACGAGGTTGCCCGCAAGATGGACGCCAAGTCGCTCGACGCCGCCCGCGCCTCGATCGAGGGTTGGGCGCCGCTGATGGTCGACGCCAAGGCCAATAGCGGCTCGGGCATCGACCTCGACGCCTCGATTCCCCGCAAGACCGCCTCGCGCTGAGAGACCGGCCTACCGGTCCGGCAGGCAGGCGTGGTGGGCGATGCGGTAGGTCCGCGTCGCGCCGACCAGATGCGCGGCATAGGGGCCGGCGAACAGCCCGGCCAGCGCGGCATCGCGAATGTTCAGCCCGCCCGCATAGGCGCCCAGCGCCGGCATCACCAGCCGCCGGCCGTCGCTGGCGAAGCAGCGGCGCCTTATGCCCCGGCCGCGCCGCACCAGCCGCGCCACCGGGTGGAAATGCCCGGCCACCTCGCCTTGCGCATCCCCGCCCGCCGGCTCGTGGCGGAAGGTCAGTGGGCCGAGCTTCAACTCCGGCAGATGCATCCCGCCGAGCTGCGGCACCGGGTCGGGATCGTGATTGCCCGCCACCCACACCATGTCGCGCCCGCGCGAGATGTCCGCCAGCATATCGCGCTCCACATCGCCGAGCCGCCCCCCGGCGCCGCGATCATGCAGGCTGTCGCCGAGGAAAAGAATGACGCGCGGACGGCGGCGGGCCACGATGCCGGCGAGCCGCGCCAGCGTCGCCCGGCTGTCATAGGGCGGCAGCGGAATGCCGCGAACGGCGAAGGCGGAGCCCTTCTCCAGATGCAGGTCGGCGACGATCAGCATGTCCTGCGCCGGCCAGAACAGCGCGCCGGCGGCGTCCAGCAGCAGCCGGGCGCCGGCGAGTTCGATCGCCTCGCCTTCCGGCGGCGCTTCCTCCGTCATGTCCGCCTCAGCCCAGCTCACCCATCGCCTCCCGGATCAGATCTTCCTCGGCCTCGGCGAGCAGCGCATCGGCCGCCTCGCCCGCCACCATCTCCCGGCCGATCTCCAGCATCACCGGCACCGCCAGCGGAGAGACCCGGCCGAGCGCCACATGGTCGATTCGACCCCTGATGCGCATCAGCATGTCGGAGAGGCGGCGAATGTCCAACAATCCCGTCGCCGCGTCCGCCCGCGCCGCGCGCAGCAGCACGTGGCCGGGCTCATGCTGGTGCAACACGTCGTAAATGAGGTCGGTCGACATGGTGACCTGCCGGCCGCTCTTCTCCTTGCCGGGAAAGCGCCGCTCGATCAGCCCGGCAATCACCGCGCATTGCCGGAAGGTGCGCTTCATCAGCGCCGCCTCGGCCAGCCAGTCCTCCAGATCGTCGCCGAGCATGTCGGCGTCGAACAGACCGTCCAGTGATAGCCGATCCTGGGCGATGGCCAGCGACAGGTCGGAGAGGCCGTAGACCGCGATGGCGTAGTCGTTCGCCACGAAGCCGAGCGGGCGCAGCCGGGCGCGCTCCAGCCTGCGGGTCAGCAGCATGCCGAGCGTCTGGTGGGCGAGCCGGCCCTCGAACGGGTAGGCGACAAGGTAGTAGCGCCCGCCGCGCGGAAACGTCTCGACCAGCAGATCCTCGCGGCCCGGCAGGCGCGAGCGCAGCCTCTGGATCTCCAGCCACTCGCGCACCTGCGCCGGCAACGCCTTCCAGCGCGCGGGATCGGCCAGCATCGCGCGAACCCCGCTCGCGAGAAAAGTGGAGAGCGGGAATTTGCCGCCGTCATAGGACGGCACCTTGGGGTCCTTGGCGGCGGTGCGCACCACCCGTACCTCGTCCTCGACGATGGCGCGATATTCCAGCACCTCGCCGGCAAAGACGAAGGTGTCGCCCGGGCTCATGGTCTCGACGAAATACTCCTCGACCTCGCCCAGCACCCGCCCGCCATAGCGGGATTTCTCCGAGGCGAGGCGCACTTTCAGCATGGTCGCCTCGACGATGGTGCCGACATTCAGCCGGTATTGTTGCGCCACCTGCGGGCTTGCCACCCGCCACAACCCATCCTTGCGCTGGCGGATGCGGGCGAAGCGCTCATAAGCCCGCAGCGCGTAGCCGCCCGTGGCGTTGAAGGCGACCACATCGTCGAAATCCGCCCGCGACAGGGCGGCATAGGGTTCGGCAGAGACCACTTCGCGATAGAGCTCGTCCGTCTCGAACGGCGCGGCGCACGCCATGCCCAGCACATGCTGCGCCAGCACGTCGAGCGCCCCGGCGCGCTCCACGGCGCCGTCCTGGGCCCCGGCCCGCACCGCTTCCAGCGCCGCGCGGCATTCCAGCACCTCGAAGCGATTGGCCGGCACCAGTACCGCACGCGACGGCTCGTCCAGCCGATGGTTGGCGCGGCCGATACGCTGCATCAGCCGCGAGGAGCCCTTGGGGGCACCGACATTGACCACGAGATCGACATCGCCCCAGTCGATGCCGAGATCGAGCGAGGAGGTACAAACCACCGCCTTCAGCCGGCCCTCCGACATCGCCGCCTCGACCCGGCGGCGCTGCGAGACGTCGAGCGAGCCGTGATGCAGCGCGATCGGGTAGTTCTCCTCGTTGATCCGCCACAGCTCCTGGAACAGCAGCTCGGCCTGCATGCGGGTGTTGACGAACACCAGCGTGGTGCGGTGCCGGCCAATCAGGGAGTAAATCTCCGCCAGCGAATGCCGCGCCGTGTGCCCGGCCCAAGGGACATAGGCCGCGCTGTCGAGCATGGAGAGGTCCGGCGCGGCGCCGGGCGGGGCGATGACAACATCCCCCATCTCGCCGCCCCCCTGCTGCGGCACCAGCCAGCGGCGCAGGCGTTCGGGGTCCGCCACCGTGGCGGAAAGGCCGACGGTCTGGACCTCCGGCGCCAGCGCGCGCAGCCGCGCAAGGCCGAGGCTGAGCAGGTCGCCGCGCTTCGAGCCGGACAGCGCGTGGAGTTCATCCAGCACGATGCGCTGGAGCGTGCCGAACAGGAATGGTGCGTCAGCCGAGGCCAGCAGCAGCGCGATCTGCTCGGGCGTGGTGAGCAGAATGTCGGGCGGGTCGCGGCGCTGGCGCTGGCGACGTGAGGCGGGGGTGTCGCCGGTGCGGGTCTCGATGCGCACCGGCAGCCCCATCTCCGCCGCCGGCCGCTCCAGATTGCGCGCGACATCCACCGCCAAGGCCTTGAGCGGCGAGATGTAGAGCGTATGGAGCCCGCGCGGCCGGTTGGCCGGGCGGGCGAGTTCCACCAGCGTCGGGAGGAAACCCGCGAGGGTCTTGCCCGCGCCGGTCGGGGCGATCAGCAGAGTGGAGCGCCCGGCCCGCGCCTTGGCCAGCAGTTCAAGCTGATGCGCGCGCGGCGCCCAGCCCCGCGCGGCGAACCAGCGCAGGAAGGTCTCGGGCAGAAACTCGTCGGGGGACAGAACGGCGTCGGTGCTCACGCCGGTGAAACTAGCGAATGTTCTGCAAAAGTTCCACGCTTCGCTGTGGGGAAGCGCTGGCGGCTAGATCGCCATGCCGCGCGGGGCCGGCGCCGGCCGCGCCTCCTGAAACAGCGCGCCTGCCGCCGAGACGCCGGCGCGCGCCAGCCCGGCGATCTCCTGCGCGGCATAGCTCCAGATCAGAAGGCTCAGCACGATATTGAGCCCCGCGATGAGCGCCGGGTCCCGCCATTCGCGTGCGTGCAGCCTTCTCCAATCCCGCCCGACCTTCAAGCCGACGATGACCAGCGCGGCGACCGGCGGCCCGATGAACAGCGGAACCCACGCCAGCCACAAGGCAAGCTGCGGCAGCGGAACGGTGGCGACGGGCCGCCCCAGAAAAAGCAGGGAGAGTCGGTCTAGGACGCCGCTCACCGCCACTTCCCCGGCCGGGACGAAGCCCCCGCAATGCTCGCAGGTCAGCGTTCGTTCGGTGATCGGGAAAGCGCAGCGCGGGCAGCGTGCGAACGACGCCTGCCGCCCCCGGTTCAACGAACCACTCCGAGCGCCAGATTGCGCATATATCGGAGGTTCATCGCCTTCGCGGTCTGATAGGCGTCGATCCACGACCAGATATTGATGATCCAGCCGAGGAAGATGAACCACAGCAGGATGCAGCCGAAGAACATGAGGATGCCCTTGCCGACCTGCCCGTTATAGATCTGCCCGAGCCCGACAATCAGGATGGACAGGACCAGAGCGAGGCCGGCGGATTTCGGCGCCGCGTCGCCGCCATCGACGATCAGCACCGGTTTTGGCTCGGGCGCGGCGATGTGGTTGGTGACCTGCACGACGGTTGCGCCCTTGCCAGCATTCACCGGAACGGAGGGCGGCGCCGCTACGGCGGCCGGGTCTCGGCGGGGGCCGAACAGCGGCGCCAGCGCCTTGTCGTCGATCGCCTTGGTCCACTCCTCGGATCCCAGACGCGCCACGTCGGTGTCCTCTGACAGGCGGCCTTCGCGGAGGAAATCGCGAAGCTGGTGGCCGGTAAAGGGGCCGAACACCTGCCCGTCAATGTGAAGATGCCACTCGCCATCGAGCGGATGAGGCGGGGGCCTGTCGGGGGACGTGGTGGAATGAGGAAAGGTGGTGGAATTTGCTGCCACAGGCAGGCTCGGATGTCTGCCTGCCTCGATCTCGTCGGCCATCGCCACGCTCCCCATGCCGGAAGCGGTATCATCGAATAGCGAAGTTCGGATTTCAACTAAGAATTGAATTTCTCACAAATACAACCAAGAGCCACCTAACGTTCACTCCACGCGGCGCGCCACCGCCACCAGCCCCGGCACCGGCTGGCCCGATTCATTGCGGGTCGAATCCGCGTCGAGGCTCGCCAGCGCCAACCCGGCGCCCGCAAGCTCGGCGCGCACATAGTCGGCGGTGTGGGCGTAGCGCATGGTCTCGCGCAGCAGGATGCCGTCCCCGTCATGCGTCTCGACGGTGAAGGCCAGCAGCCCGGCCGGCTCAAGCACGCGGTGCGCTTCGGCGAGGATCGGGTCGAGATCGCCGAGATAGCAGAAGGCGTCGCCCGCGAAGATCAGGTCCGCGTCTTCGCCGGGACGGGCACGCAGAAACTCCACCATGTCGCCCGCGACCAGCTCGTCATAGCAGCCGCGCCGGCGCGCGCGCTCCACCATGTTCGGCGACAGGTCCACCCCGCACATGGAACCGACGCGCTCCGCCAGCCGCGCCCCGACCAGCCCGGTGCCGCAGCCCAGATCATGGGCGCGCGCGAAGGCATAAGGTTGGCCGAGCGCGCGGCAGGCCGCCTCCAGCGCCCGGTCGATCAGCTCCGGCCCGCGATAGCCGAGCCGCGCCAGCGCATCGTCGAAACGATCGGCATATTGGTCGAACAGGGTGCGCACATAGGCCGGGCTCATGTCCGGGGTCGCGCCGCCGGTCAGCCGCGCCAGCCGCAGCCCGGCGCCGAGACGGTCCTGAGGGTCATGCTCCAGCGCGCGGGCGAAGGCATCGGCGGCACCCACCGCGTCGCCGGCGGTTTCGCGCGCCTCGCCGAGCAGGAACCAGCCGGGCGCATAACCGTTCTCCCGCCGCAGCGCCTCGACGAGGAGCTCGGCGGCATCCGCAGGGTTGCCCTCCTCCAGCAGCGCGCGCGCCCACTCGATGCGCCGGTCCACCGACGGATCGCCGGACGACAGGAAGAGCGGAACGGCGGCCATGGAACCCTCGGGACTGCCATCGATGAATGCACCGGCGAAATTGACGGGCGCACGCCCTATATCTGGAGCGACATGCGTCCGATAGAGCTACTTCATCCCACACCGAAAGGGCTTTACTGCCCGCCCGGCGATTTCTTCATCGATCCGGTGCGCCCGGTCGCGCGGGCGCTGATCACCCATGGCCATTCCGACCACGCGCGGGCCGGTCATGGCGCGGTGCTGGCGACCCGCGAGACGCTCGACATCATGGCGATCCGCTATGGCGAGGACTTCGCCGGCACCACCCAGGCCGCGAGCTATGGCGCCCGGATCGAGATGAACGGCGTCGGCATCACCTTCCATCCCGCCGGCCACATTCTCGGCAGCGCGCAGATCGCGCTGGATTGGCAGGGCCTGACCATCGTCGCCTCGGGCGACTACAAGCCTGGCGCCGACCCGACCTGCGCGCCCTTCGCGCCGGTGCGCTGCGAGGTGTTCATCTCGGAGGCCACGTTCGGCCTGCCGGTGTTCCGCCATCCGCCCGCCATGGCGGAGACGGCCAAGCTCATGGCATCGCTGGCGCTGTTCCCGGAGCGCGCGCACCTGGTCGGCGCCTATTCGCTCGGCAAGGCGCAGCGCGTCATCGCGCTGCTGCGCGCCGCCGGTCATGAGCGCCCGATCCTGCTGCACGGCGCGGCGGAGCGGCTCACCGCCTATTATGCCGCGCAGGGCATCCCGCTCGGGCCGGTGCGCCTTGCCCGCGAGGCGAAACCGGCGGAAATGGCCGGCGCGGTGGTGATCGCCCCGCCGAGCGCGCTTGGCGACGTGTGGTCGCGGCGCTTCCCCGATCCGGTCACCGCCTTCGCCTCGGGCTGGATGCGCATCCGCGCGCGGGCCCGGCAATATGGCGTGGAGCTGCCGCTGATCATTTCCGACCACGCCGACTGGAACGAATTGCAAGCCGCGATCCTCGCCACCGGGTGCTCGGAACTCTGGGTCACCCACGGGCAGGAGGACGCTCTGGTGCATTGGGCCGGCCTTGCCGGCCTGCGCGCGCAGCCGCTCCACATGGTCGGCTATGGCGAGGAGGAGGCCGAGGGCGCCCCCGCCGCCACGCCGCAAGCGGAGGAGGCGCCGTGAACCGCTTCGCCGCCCTGCTCGACCGGCTGGTCTATGAGCCCCGCCGCAATGGCAAGATCGCGCTGATCGCGGATTATTTCCGCCATACGGCCGACCCCGAGCGCGGTTTCGCGCTGGCGGCGCTGACCGGCGCGCTGTCGTTCCGCAACGCCAAGCCGGGCCTGATCCGCCAGCTCATCGCCGAGCGTACCGACCCGGTGCTGTTCGCGCTTTCCTATGACTATGTCGGCGACCTCTCGGAAACCGTCGCGCTGATGTGGCCGGCGCCGGCGGGAGCCGCTGCCGTGGCCGAGACATCCCCGGCCCCCGATCTGCCGCTCTCCGCCGTGATCGAGGCGCTGAGCCATGCCGGGCGCACGCAGATGCCGGCCGTTCTCGCCTCGCTGCTCGACCGGCTGGACGAAACCGGACGCTGGGCGCTGCTCAAGCTGATCACCGGTGGCCTGCGCATCGGCGTCTCCGCCCGCCTTGCCAAGACCGCGGTGGCGGCGCTGGGCGAGGTGACGCCGGACGAGATCGAGCTGGTCTGGCCCGGCCTTGTCCCGCCCTATGAAGAGCTGTTCGCCTGGGCCGAGGGAAGGGGCGAGCGGCCGCAGACGCAGGACCCGGCCCCGTTCCGCCCGGTCATGCTCGCCCATCCGCTGGAAGAGGCGAACCTCTCCGCGTTCGACCCCGCCGCCTATCGCGCGGAGTGGAAATGGGACGGCATCCGCGTGCAGGCGGTGCGGGCGCGGGAGTTAGGGGACTTGAACGGCGGCATGGTCACAAGGCTCTACAGCCGCACCGGCGAGGATATTTCCGGCGCCTTCCCCGATCTCGCCGAGGCACTGGCGTTCGAGGGCGTGGTCGACGGCGAATTGCTGATCCTGCGCGAGGGGCGCGTGCAGTCCTTCAACGTGCTGCAGCAGCGGCTGAACCGGAAGGTGGTGTCCACCAAGCTGATCGCGGAATTCCCCGCCCATATCCGCGCCTATGACCTGCTGGTCGATGGCGACGAGGATGTGCGCGCCCTGCCCTTCGACGAGCGGCGCGCCCGGCTGGAGGCGCTGGTGGCGCGCGCGCCGGCGCAGCCGCTCGACCTCTCCCCGCTCATCGCCTTCGCAAGCTGGGAGCAACTGGCGCAGGCGCGGGCCGAGCCGGCGGGGCACGGCGCGGGGCCCGACGCCGAGGCGGTGGAAGGCGTGATGATCAAGCGCGCCGACAGCCTCTATCTGCCCGGCCGCCCGACCGGGCCATGGTGGAAATGGAAGCGCGATCCGCACACGGTGGACGCCGTGCTGATGTATGCCCAGCGCGGCCACGGCAAGCGCTCCTCCTATTATTCGGACTACACCTTCGGGGTCTGGACCGAAGCCGGTGAACTGGTGCCGGTCGGCAAGGCCTATTTCGGCTTCACCGACGCCGAGCTGATCGAGATCGACCGCTTCGTGCGCCAGAACACGGTCAGCCGCTTCGGGCCGGTGCGCGAGGTGGTGCACACGACGAGCGTCGGGCTGGTGCTGGAAGTGGCGTTCGAGGGGCTGGCGCGCTCCACCCGCCACCGCTCGGGCCTCGCCATGCGCTTCCCGCGCATCGCCCGGCTGCGCTGGGACAAGCCGCCCGGCGAGGCCGACCGGCTGGCGACGCTGGAAGCGCTGCTGGCGAGCCCGGCCGGCGCCTCCCAATCCTGAGGCCCGCATGCTAGGTGAATGGCTCGTTCGCCCCGCGTATGGAGCCGCTTCCATGGCCGACAACCCGCTTTCCCGCTTCATGGGCGGCTCGCCCGTGTGGGTGCTGCTCCGGCTGATCGTGCTTTCCGTGGTGATCGGCGTGATATTGAGCGCGCTCGGCCTCGATCCGCTGAACATTCTGCAAAGCCTGCAGCGGCTGGTGTTCAATCTGTTCAATTTCAGCTTCGAGGCCATCGGCCGGCTGTGGGGCTATTTCCTGCTCGGCGCCGTGGTGGTGATCCCGCTCTGGCTGCTGATGCGCATCGCAAATCGCGGGCGCTGAGCCCGTGACCACCGCCCATATGGGCGCCGCCGCCGGGCGCGCCGACGTCACGCATCGCCGCTTCCTCGCCATCGCCCTGCCGGCGACGCTGGCGCAGATGACCACGCCGCTGCTCGGCCTCATCGCCACCGGCGCCATCGGACGGCTCGGCGATGCCGCGCTGCTCGGCGCGGTCGCGGTCGGGGCGCTGCTGTTCGACTTCGTGTTCTGGGTGTTCGGCTCGCTGCGCATGGGCACGGCTGGCCTCACCGCGCAGGCACTCGGCCGTGGCGACGCGGCGGAAATCCGGGCGGTGCTGGCCCGCGCGCTGGCGATCTCGGTCGCCATTGGCCTCGCAATCATCGTGGTGCATGTGCCGGTCGGCCATTTCGCCTTCACCGCCATGGGCACCAGCGAGGCGGTGAGCGCGGCGGCGTGGGTCTATTTCTCGGTACGCATCTTCGCCGCTCCCTTCGCCATCGGAAATTTCGCCATCCTCGGCTGGCTGGTCGGCATCGCGCGCACCGATGTCGGGCTCGGCCTTCAGGTGCTGATCGCCGCGGTCAACGCGCTCGCGACCGTGTTGCTGGTCCTGTACTGGGATTTCGGCATCGCCGGCGCCGCGATCGCCAATGTGCTGGCGGAGGTCGCCGGCTCGGTGGCGGGCCTCGCCTGCGCCCGGCTGCTGCTCGGGCGCGATTGGCGCACGCCGTGGTCAAGGATCGTCGAGCGCGCGCGGCTGATCGAGACCGTGGCGGTGAACAGCGACATCATGATCCGCACCGGCCTGCTCATGCTGGTGCTGCTGTTCTTCACCGCGCAGGGCGCGCGCCATGACGACGTGACGCTGGCCGCCAATGCCGTGCTCTACAACATCGTCATGGTGACCGCGTTCTTCCTCGATGGCTTCTCCACCGCCGCCGAGCAGATCTGCGGCCAGAGCATCGGCGCGCGCGACCGCACCGGTTTCCGCCGCGCGGTCAATCTGGTGCTGTTCTGGGGCTTTGCCTTCGCTCTCCCCGCAAGTCTGGCGCTGATCTTTGGCGGTGGAGCGATCATCGACCTGCTGGCGGCCAATGAAGCGGTGCGGCAGGTGGCGCGGGATTTCCTGCCCATGGCGGCGCTGACGCCGCTGCTCGGCGTCGCCGCCTTTGCCTATGACGGCATCTATGCCGGCTCCACCTGGGCGCGCGACATGCGCAATCTGATGCTGCCGGCGGTCGGGCTGTTCTTCCTGGTGTGGTGGCTGACTTTGCAGCTCGGCAATACCGGGCTGTGGATCGCCTACCTTACTTTCATGGCCGGGCGCGGCGTGTTCCAGGCGCTGCGCATGCCGGCGCTGGTCAGGCGCTCCTTCCCTTAGGCCGGAAAGGGTTCAGCGACGCGCGCGGCCGCCTTACGCCCAACCAGCGCGGCGAGCGGCAGATTCTCGCGGGCGAGCCGCGCCGACAGCCCTGCCTTGATCCGCTCCGCGAGCCCCAACCCCTCATAGACCAGCGCTGAATAGATCTGGATCAGGCTGGCCCCGGCCTCGATCTTGGCGAGCGCGGTCTCGGGGCTGTCGATGCCGCCGGCGCCGATCAGCGGGAAGGCGCCATCCGCCCGCACATATGTTTCCGCCAGCATGCGTGTCGCCAGCGGGAACAGCGGGCGCCCCGAGAGGCCGCCGGTCTCTTTTTTATGGGCCGAGCGCAGCGTGGCAGGGCGGGAGATGGTGGTGTTGGAGACGATCAGCCCATCAATGCCGCGACGGCGGGCGACCTGCACCACGCCGTCGAGATGGGCGAGCGCGAGATCGGGCGCGATCTTGAGCAGCAGCGGCACGCCGGGCGCCGCCTCGTTCCGCGCCTCGATGATCCGCGCCAGCAACTCGTCGAGCGCGCGCTCCTCCTGCAGATCGCGCAGGCCGGGCGTGTTGGGCGAGGAGACATTGGCGGTGAAATAGCTGGCCAGACCGGCGAAGGCCCGGATGCCGGCGACATAATCGGCGACGCGGTCGCTCGCCTCCTTATTGGCCCCGACATTCACGCCCACGATTCCCGGCCGGCCGCGCCGCGCCGTCAGCCGCGCCTTCGCCGGACCGTGCCCGCCGGAATTGAAGCCGTAGCGGTTGATCACCGCGCGGTCCTCGGTGAGGCGGAAATTGCGCGGGCGCGGATTGCCCGGCTGCGGCAGCGGCGTGATGGTACCGACCTCGACGAAGCCGAAACCGGCGCCGAGCATGGCATCCGGCACCTGCGCCTCCTTGTCGAAGCCCGCCGCCAGCCCCACCGGATTGGGAAAGCGCAGGCCGAACGCCTCGACGCCGAGCCGCGCGTCATCCGGCGGCGCCGGGCGCGGCGGCAGGCAGGACAGCGAACGGATCGCCAGACCGTGCGCGGTCTCCGGGTCCAGCAGCCGGGCGAACGGCAGGGCGAGGTCGAGAAGGGAGGTCATGACGGCTGCGCTCCGTGTGCGGCCTCAGCCATTATCGCCGGGAAACAAATCGGCCGGAAAGGCATGCTCCCCATCCGGCCCCAGCGGCAAGGGACGAACCCATGCCACGGCGGCCAGTGGCAGCGGACCATAAAGATGGGGGAACAGCTGCCCGCCGCGCGAGGGTTCCCATTTCAGCAGCGTGGCCTCAAGCCGGCCGGCATCGATCGCCGCCAGCACGAGGTCATCCTGCCCCTTGAAATGCCGCTCCGCGGTCGCGTGCACCTGTGCCGCGGTCGAAAAATGGATGTAGCCGTCGGCCAGATCGACCGGGGCTCCCTCGAAGAAGCCGGCGCGCTCCGCGCTCTCCCAGAGGGAACGGGGGGCAATCTTGTAGATGAGATCGGGCAAGGGACAGCTCCGCATGGCCGCCACGGCGGATAACCCGACCTCTAGACCGGAGGGACGACCGGTGCAAGCGTGCTGTACTTTGTCGGAAATAGGGTATAAATTCCTATTTCAGGATCAAGATTCGGCTCGCGTCCATCGTTCACACCAGAGAGACGTGCCCCCATGCTGACCCATTCTCAGATATGGAAAGCGGTCGACCGGCTGGCGGAGCGCCACGGGTTGAGTCCTTCCGGCCTCGCCAAGCGCGCGGGGCTCGACGCCACCACCTTCAACCGCTCCAAGCGCTCGACCCGCGACGGGCGCCAGCGCTGGCCCTCCACCGAGAGCATCGCCAAGATCATCGCCGCCACCGGCACCGGGCTCGACGATTTCATGCAGATGGTTGACGGCACGGCGCCGGCCGGCCGGGCTATCCCGCTGATCGGCCTCGCCAAGGCCGGCACGGGCGGGTTCTTCGACGATGCCGGCTTTCCGGCCGGCGGCTCGTGGGAAGAGATCATGTTTCCCGATGTGGGCGACGAGCACGCCTATGCGCTGGAAATCACCGGGGATTCCATGATGCCGCTCTATCGCGACGGCGATATCGTGGTGGTCTCGCCCACCGCCACGGTGCGGCGCGGCGACCGGGTGATCGTGAAGACGCGCGAAGGCGAGGTGCTGGCGAAGGAACTCAAACGCCGCACCGCCAAGACCATCGAACTGCGTTCGCTCAATCCCGATCACGAGGACCGGCTGTTCCAGGAACAGGAGCTCGCCTTCATCGCCCGCATCCTCTGGGCGAGCCAGTAGCGCGGGGAAAAGACAAAGGGCCCCTCGCGGGGCCCTTCCTCCTTCAACTCACGCCGATGGCTCAGCAGCGCACCGCGATCGGATTGCCCCAGCGGTCGCGGGTCCAGCACTCGCGCGGGGTCGTTGCCGCACCGATAACCGCGCCGCTGGCCGCACCCACGCCCGCGCCGATCGCCGCGCCAGTGCCGCCGCCGGCAATGCCGCCGATCACGGCGCCGGTGCCGCCGCCGATCAGCGCGCCGGTGCCGGCGCGACGCTCGGTGGTGGTGCAGGCCGCCATGCTGAGCGCCACAGCGGAAATCGCAATAATCCTGAGCATCTGTTCTCTCCCGAACGCGGCGGCCCATCGTGCCGCTTCACCAAATTCCGAGGCATCAACGCTCAAGCCCCGCTTTGGTTCCGGTATCCGCGATGCGCGCGCCCCTTCCTACGGAGCAAATTGAGTATTATGATATATACAACATTGTTTTATTGTAATATTCGCATCAGGAGAGTGCCCATGTCCATCCGGCTCGGCGACGTCGTTCCCGATTTCGAGGCCCAGACCACCGAGGGGCCGATCAAGTTCCACGAATGGCTCGGCAATTCCTGGGGCGTGCTGTTCTCGCATCCGAAGAACTTCACCCCGGTGTGCACCACCGAGCTCGGCCAGGTCGCGCGGCTGAAGCCGGAATTCGACCGCCGCAACGTCAAGGTGATCGGCCTGTCGGTCGACCCTCTGGAGGCCCACGCCAAGTGGTCGGCCGACATCGCGGAGACGCAGGGCTATGCCCCGAACTTCCCGCTGATCGCCGATCAGGACCGCAAGGTCGCCGACCTCTACGACATGATCCACCCCAACGCCTCCGACACCATGACCGTGCGCTCGGTGTTCGTCGTCGGGCCGGACAAGAAGCTGAAGCTCTCACTGACCTATCCGGCGAGCGCGGGACGCAACTTCGACGAGATCCTGCGGGTGATCGACTCGCTCCAGCTCACCGCCCAGCATTCCGTCGCCACCCCGGCGAACTGGAAGGACGGCGATGACGTGATCATCGTGCCTTCCGTCAGCGACGAGGCGGCGAAGGAAAAGTTTCCGCAAGGCTGGAAGACGCTGAAGCCCTATCTGCGCGTCGTCGCCCAGCCGGGCAAGTGATGCGACGAGACCGGGACGACGGCACCGCCTACGCCGTCGTCCCGGTCGGGCTCCGCCTCACAGAATCTTGCGGTACTGGATGAAGCCGCTGCGCTCGGCGACCCTGTCATAAAGCGCCTGCGCGGTCGCATTGGTCTCGTGGGTGAGCCAATAGACCTTGGCGCAGCCCGCCTGCCGGGCGGCCTCATACACATGCTCGATGAGCTGGCGCGCCAGCCCGCGGCCACGCGCGGCGTCTGCCACGAACAGGTCGTTCAAATAGCAGACCGCCCCTTCGCTCCACGTCGAGCGATGGAAGATGTAATGCACCAGCCCGAGCGCCGCGTCGCCCTCGACGGCCAGCGCACCCCAGACCGGCTCGCGCGGGTCCAGCAGGCGCGACCATGTGGTCGCGGTCACCGTCTCCGCCAGATCGACCTCATAGAAGCGCTGATAGCCCCGCCAGAGATCAAGCCATCCCGCCTGATCGCCGGGCACCAGCGGGCGGATGGCGTTCATGACAGCACTTCCCCGGCACTCGCCGCATTGCCGCGCAGATAGTCCTGAACCGGCATCGCTCGGCTGCCGGCCTTCTGCACCTCGATAAGGCGCACCGCGCCCTCGCCGCAGGCGATGGTCAGCTCGTCCAGCACCTCGCCCGGCCGCCCGGAACCCGCCGCCAGCGTGGAGCGCAGCACCTTGACCCGCGCGCCATCGCGCTCGAACCACGCGCCGGGGAACGGGGCGAGACCGCGAATATGGTCGTGCACCGCCTGTGCCGGGCGCGACCAATCGATACGGGTCTCGCCTTTCTCAATCTTGGCGGCATAGGTCACGCCTTCGACCGGCTGGGGCGTGAAATGCAATGCCCCGCGCTCCAGCGCCGCCAGCGCCCGGCCCATCAGATCAGCACCGATGCCCATCAGCCGGTCGTGCAGCTCGCCCGCCGTCATGTCGGGCCCGACGGCGACACGCTCGGTGAGGCCGACCGGCCCGGTATCGAGCCCCTCTTCCATGCGCATCACCGCGACGCCGGTCTGTGCATCGCCCGCCATGATCGCGCGCTGGATCGGCGCCGCACCGCGCCAACGCGGCAGCAGCGAGGCGTGCAGATTGAGGCAGCCGAGCGCGGGGGCGGCGAGAATGGCGGGCGGCAGGATGCGGCCATAGGCCACCACCACCGCGACATCGGCCTCATGGGAGGCGAAGACCTCCGCGGCCGCCTCGCCTCGCAGGCTCGCGGGATGAAGCACCGGAATGCCGAAGCGCTCGGCGGTGCGGTGCACGGGAGACGGCACCAGCTCCAGCCCGCGACGCCCTCCCGCCGCGGGCGCACGGGTATAGACGGCCACGACCTCATGGCCGCTGCCGACGATCTCCGCGAGCGTCGGCACCGCGAATTCCGGCGTGCCCATGAAAACGATGCGCATGGCCTTCCCCTTTGCGGAAGACGCGGCTTACGCGCCGTCCCGGGCCTTTTCCTTGGCGAGCTTGGTGAACTTCTTCACCACGCGGTCGCGCTTGAGCTTGGAAATATGATCGATGAACAGCACGCCGTTGAGATGATCAATCTCGTGCTGCACGCAGGTGGCGAGCAGGCCGTCGGCGTCGATCTCCCGGATCTCGCCATCGATATCCATGTAGCGGACCTTCACCCGCGCCGGGCGCTCGACATCCTCGTAATATTCCGGGATCGACAGGCAGCCTTCCTGATAGACCGAGAGTTCCTCCGAGGCGGCGACGATCTCGGGATTGATCAGCGCGATCGGACGCTTCTCGCCCTCCTCGTCGCCCTCGGTGCGGGAGCCGACATCGATGGTCACCACCCGCTCGGGCACGCCGATCTGGATCGCGGCGAGCCCGATGCCCGGCGCGTCATACATGGTCTCGAACATGTCCTCGACCAGCGCGCGCGTCTTCGCGTTCACGCGCGCGATCGGCTCGGACACGAGACGGAGGCGGGAATCGGGGATGATGACCAGCGGACGTATCGACATGACGCCGAGATAAGCGACGCGGGCGCGCCGGTCAACGGAGCGCCTGCGCTAATGTTCACTTTTCGTTCGCATGTTTGACGAAATCTGCTAGGAAGGACGGATGGAACAGATCGTGTTCGTCCTCGGCGCCTATTCGATCACGCTCGCGCAACTGGTCATCGGCGGTGCGGCGGCCGGCTTTGCGCTGCTGCTTGCCGTGCTGGTCGCGCTGGTGCGCGGCGCGCGGGCGCGCAGCCTCGATGCCGACGAACAGGCCCGCCGGGCGGACGAGATGGAGCAACGCCTGCTCCAGCTGGCGCGCGGACAGGCCGAGGCGACGGGGCGCGTGCAATCCATGGCAGAGCTTCTCGCCCAGCGGCAGGGCGAACTGGCCCGCGCCGTCGCCGAGCGGCTGGACGCTTCCTCGCACCGCATCGGCGAGAGCCTCGCCCGCGCCAGCGAGAGCACGCACGAGAATCTGGTGCGGCTCAACGAGCGGCTGGCGCTGGTCGACCAGGCGCGCGCCAGCCTTGGCGAATTGTCCGGCCAGGTCATGAGTCTGCGCGAGACGCTGGCCAACAAGCAGGCGCGCGGCGCGTTCGGGGAAGGCCGGCTGCAGGCGATCGTCGCCGACGGGCTGCCGCGCGACAGTTTTTCCTTCCAGTACACGCTGGCGAGCGGGCGGCGCGCCGATTGCGCCGTGTTCCTGCCGGGCGATGCGCGCCCGCTTCTGGTCGATTCCAAATTCCCTCTGGAGGCGGTGACCGCGTTCCGCGAGGCATCGACTCCGGAAGCGCGAAAGCAGGCCGAAAACCGGCTCCGGCAGGACGTGGCCAAGCACATCTCCGACATCGCCGACCGCTATCTGGTCAGCGGCGAGACGCAGGACATTGCGCTGATGTTCGTGCCCTCGGAATCGGTCTATGCCGAGTTGCACGAGCATTTCGACGAGACCATCCAGCGCGCCTTCCGCGCCCGCGTCGTCATTGTCTCGCCCTCGCTGCTGATGCTGGCAATCCAGGTGGTGCAGGCGATCTCGAAAGATGCGCGCATGCGCGAGCAGGCCGACCTCATCCGCGCCGAATGCGGGGCGCTGGTGGCCGATGTCGCGCGGCTGCGCGAGCGCATTGGCAATCTGCAGAAGCATTTCGGACAGGCGGGCGAGGATGTGGCGCAGGCGCTGATCTCGGCCGACAAGGTGGCCCGGCGCGGCGCGCGGATCGAGCAGCTCGAATTCGAGACGCCGCCCGCGGCCGCCAACCAGGATTCCCGCGCGGGCACGCTGCCCTTCGCGCATGGGGCGGCGGAATAGGCCGGTTCGTTCGCCTCTCATGGCGGCGACCGGATGTGCCGAGTGGAAAGGCGAGCGTCGCACTCTTGTCTTTCATGTCTCCAATTCGCACCTGCTCGGCGAACCGATAGTCTGATAGAGAGAGACTATCGCCTCATACGCTGTGCCGGGATCCTCGCGTGCTCGACCGTTTTGAACTGCTGCTCGCCCTCGCCAAGGAACGCCATTTCGGACGCGCCGCCGAATCCTGCGGGGTCACGCAGCCCACGCTCTCGGCCGGCCTCAAGCAACTTGAGGAAACGCTCGGCGTGCGGCTCGTGGAACGCGGCTCACGCTTCATCGGCTTCACCCCTGAGGGCGAGCGCGCGCTGCAATGGGCCCGGCGCATCATCGGCGACGCCCGCGCCATGCGCCAGGAAATCGCCGCGCTGCGCAAGGGGCTCTCCGGCCATCTGCGCATCGCCGCCATCCCCACCGCCATGCCGATGCTCTCCGAACTCACCACCCCGTTCCATGCCCGGCATGGCGACGTGCGCTTCACGCTGATGTCGGCGACCTCGAACGAAATCCTCCGGCTCCTCGAAAATCTGGAGGCGGATGCCGGCGTCACCTATCTCGACAACGATCCGCTCGGGCGCATGAAGACCGTGCCGCTCTACAAGGAAGGCTACCGCTTCCTCACCTCGATCGACGCCCCGCTCGGCGACCGGGCGCGCGTCACCTGGGAGGAGATCGGACAGGTTCCGCTGTGCCTGCTGACCCCCGACATGCAGAACCGCCGCATCGTCGACCGCCAGCTCCACGCCGCCGGCCACAATACCGTGCCGATGCTGGAGGCCAATTCCACCATCGCCCTGCTCTCCCATGTGCGCACCGGCCAATGGGCGAGCGTGGTGGCCAAGACGCTGGCCGACGTGTTCGCCTTCCCGCCCAATATCCGCTCGATTCCGATCGAGGAACCGGAAGTGCTCCACCAGATGGGCCTGGTGGTCCTGGATCGCGAGCCAATGACGCCGATCGTCACCGCCCTGGTCGCCGAGGCGCGCGCCATCGCGCCGGAGCTTTCAAATCGCATGTGAACCGGCAGGGAACCGGAAGTTCCCGGCCTCGTTGTATCGGTGACGCGGCGTCGTCCGCAACATCGATCAAGGAGACCGGGCATGCTGAATTGGGCGCTTACTTTCCTCGTCGTGGCGTTGATCGCTGCTGTTCTCGGCTTCGGCGGCATCGCCGGCACGGCGATCGAGATCGCGAAGATCATCTTCTTCGTCGCGATCATCCTGTTCCTGGTTTCGGCCGTCATCGGCATGTTCCGCGGCCGCTCCAGCCGGATGCCGTAAACAGCCTGCTAGGCAGCGGACTCATAACGCATTGATCCAGATGCGGACGGCAGCGAGCTTGAGGGCTGCGAGGAAGTTGTCTGGGCGCCGGTCGTAGCGGCTGGCGAGGCCGCGCATCTGCTTGATCCTGTTGAA